>JASLFM010000156.1 GCA_030150585.1 Acidovorax sp. | reverse complement strand
TCATGCGCCACGGATTTCGCGTGGATGCACGGCAGACGGTGTATGTGCGGGGGGTGGCGTTCGAGAATGCGCGGATGTCGCTGGCCCTGGGCTGAATCGGCAGTACGCGCGGGGGATGCCCGAAAATACTGCTAGAATGCTAGCTTCGACTCACAGGAGAGGTGGCAGAGTGGTCGATTGTACCTGACTCGAAATCAGGCGTACGTGCAAGCGTACCGAGGGTTCGAATCCCTCCCTCTCCGCCAAGTAACGCTAAGTGATTGATATAAAAAGAGTTTTCTGATTCTTCAGTGCTCTTCAGTCATTTGGTGGCACATCAAGGTGGCACATCAGCTGTTTGCTGTTGTGCCATTTTTTTTGACGCCATCCCGCATCCCATCAAAACTTGGAGATGCTCGATGTCGCGAACTTCATACCTCACTACCCACCACGGGAGCTTCTGGTTCCAAATACGCGTTCCTGTGGCGCATCAGCCGCGCCACGGCTTGCGGGTCCGCACGAACCTGCAAACGACCGACCCAGCGGTGGCCAAGACTCTTGCCCTGCGACTGGCGGCTGAATGGTTGGTGCGCTTCAGCCATGAACCGGAGGCGCCACTGGATGAACATCCATTGCCAGCTGAAATCGGCCAACCACCATTGCCATTGGTGGTAGCCCCACCCGAGCCGGTAGCACCAGCCCTATCGAGAGCTGCTCAGGCCGCGCCCGAGACCTCGGGTCCCTCGCCACATGTAGCGGATATGCTCGCGCTCTATCGGTACTGGCGGGGATTGAATACGGACCGCGCGCCCAGCACGGTCCGGGAGTTCGAGCGATTGACTCGAACGTTTGACAAGTTCATGCAGAAGACGCCTGCGCAATTGATGCGGACCGATATCACCGCCTATCGGGACCATCTGCTGCAACGCGGCGATGCCCGGAAGACGGTCACGAAGAAGCTGTCTTTCGTCAGCGCAATGCTGCAGACCGCCTACGACGCGGGGTACCTGCCTGCCAACGTTGCCAGAGGTCTCAAGGTTCCTCGGGCGAAGGTGGAGACAATCAAGCGGATGAGTTTTCCCAAAGACAGCCTCATTCGCATCTTCGGCACACGGGTCTACACCGAGCGGGCTAGGCCCCTTGCTGGCGGCGGCGAGGCCATCGCCTGGGTCCCCATGCTCGCTCTGGCCACCGGCGCTCGTCTGGAGGAGCTCTGCCAGCTGCGTGTTGCCGATGTGCTGGAACACGACCTTGGATGGATGTTGAACATTGAAGATGGAGAAGGTCAGCGTGTCAAAACCAGTAGTTCGCGCCGACTGGTTCCATTGCACAGCGATGTGATTGCGGCTGGGTTCGCCCATTTCGTCCAGGACCAACGCCGGAGTGGCCATGAGTGGCTCTTCTCGGACCTTGAGCCCGACCACGACGGGCGTCGAGGAGGCAATTTTGGGAAATTCTTCGCGCGTTTTCTCCGGCAGAGCCAATGGTGCGGAATCACTGACCGTCGGCTCGTCTTCCACAGCTTCCGCCACACGTTCAAGACCCTTTGCAGAGAGAATGGGGTTGCCGAAGAAGTGCACGACGCTCTGACAGGACATGTCGGAAGCACCGTCGGTCGGAGTTATGGCATGGTTCCGATTGAGCGGCTGGTGGCCGCGGTCGGTAGCCTGAAGTTGCCGGTCGACCTGCCCCGCGTCATGTGAGGCTTCGTTAGCGGCTGAATGCTCCAGCGCGGACTTGTAGAACGCAGCGAGTGCTCGAGCGGCAGGCAGCAGGTCCTCCGCATCGAGCAATTGCGCTGCTTCATAGTGTTCTTCGTGGACCGAGGTGGGGGCATGTCCGAGAAACCGGACGCGCTGTGCGTAGTCGACGTTGGCACGGCGCATGGCCAAGGCGCCTGTGGTCCGCAGCGACTGCAGCACCAGCCGCTTATCCGACGTGATGAGCTTATCGATGCGGCGGTTGAGCCGCTTGCTCACGGCACTCGAAAGTGTTCCGTACTGGTCGGGTGCCAAATGCTGGAACAACCGCTCAGGACGTCCCATGCGCGATGTAAGAAAGGCGTCCAAGCGCGGCACAGTGCCGACAAGCAGGGGTAGGCGGCGGTTCGAGTGTTCGTTTTTTAGCTCCGCATCACCACAGCCCGAGGCTGACGACGAGCGTATGTGAACCAGCCAGTACTTTTCTCCTGCCAAGCTGGTCTCGAGCGTGATGTCCGTGCCCCGCGTTTGACACACTTCTTCAAGGCGTGTTGCCAGCAGGCCGACCATCGACGCAATGTGCGGGTCGTTGGCGGGTAAGGTCGAGTCGTCATAAAAGCCATGTATGGCCGTGCTCAATTGCGACCGCGTGAATTGCATTCGATTCGCCGACGTGTCGCCCAGCACTTCGAGCAGGTCATCGATGGCCAAATCAACCGCTTCGGTCCCATCAAACTGGGCAATCAGACTACGCAGTATTCCGAGTTTCGTCGCGATGGTTGAGCTCGAGTTACCCCGGTCGCGGAGCATTGCAATGAAGGAGGTCAGGTCGGCAGCAGTGGATGACTCCACTGGACGCCGCACCAATATGGCATCGAACGTTGTTGCAATCTCGAGATACTTGTCCTCGGTTTTTGGCTTTCTAGGGCGCCCGACGTCGGCGCCTTTTTTGCACCATCGTTCGACGGCGCCAACCGTGCTGGTTCCCCAGATTTCTAGCAAGGGAAGCTGTTTCTCAGGAGAGTAGCTGAGGGATTCTTCGCTTTCCAGGCCTTGAATGACCTCGATGGCTTTTTGGATGAACTTCACCGATTCGGCGTTGTACGCCTTTGCGTAGGCCAACCGGTCCGCGCGCGAGCCTGAAAAGCGCACATGGTGCTCGCTTTCGAGTGCGGTCAGCGAAGCAAAAGCCTCTTCTGTTGCTTGGTCTGCTTGTGCAAAGCACGCCAGCTCAAATTTCTCTTTCATTTGTGCGACAAGTGTCTGTCTGCGCTGCATACGTTCTGCTGATGACGCGAGCTGTCGACACAATGCAAACTCGCAGAGCAAAACATGCACCGCGGCGCTGAAGGAGGTGGCGACTGCGCGTACGCGAATCTCATTCGAAAGTGGAAGCGTAAGAACCTCTACTGCTGGTTCACGGCTTTGGGGTAGCGTAGGCGCAGTTGCCGGTGCCGGAAGCGTTTTGCGCTGCTCCGCGAATTCGGTTCGAATATGGTTCGCGCAGAGGTCGAGCTGCTCGAGCAGTGCCTCCACGCTGCACTCGCCTTCACGCGCAAGCGCCACCTTGCGAATCAGCTTCTTGTCGCCTCGGAGAAGGTCTTTTGGAACGGCGATTTGGCAGTAATACCGCCCGTTCCGCTTGTCTAGCCAGAGATTTTTGGCCTTGATAGGGCCCCTTGCGATTTCGCTCACACATGTCTTACTGCCGGCACTTCACCAACAGCGAGAAGTGACGGTCGACGTCCTGGATGTGCTGTGGCTAGTCGTGTAGCAAGTGACGCGGAAGAGTAGGCCTAAAGTCTTTGAGCAAATTGGCTTTAGGAAAGGCGCCAGGCCAACAAAAACTCGGTGACCCGATGTCAAGCAAGTCAACGGGTTACCGCAGCTTGACCCGGAGATAAAACAGCTCGCTTTATGTCTTGCTGCAGGAGGGGGCTCAATACACCGCGCGCAGCCTTGGCACCAGCGGGCATCATGGTGCAGCCCTGGGAGCGCGACTAGAGGGGCAAGATGGCACCGTGCAGCAACGGTGTAAGTCTGGTCGTGTCACAGCAGCTGCGTGTCTGTGACGCCCGAGATGATGACCGGCTCCGCCGTCCATAGTGCTTGGGCAAAGCTCGAACAACGCACCTTCGCGTGGGTTGGGGGAGCTTTGCCCAAAATTCCAACCTCACCACCTTCCATCCAGTCTGCCCCGGGGCCTGCCCCATAGCTCTGAAAATACCCTCATAACAAAGCCACAGCATCGCATTGGCGCGAGCAGGGTGATGTCTTTTGCAGGTCACTGGGCTGCTGCCGGTTTCGATGACACCTTGTTAAGGTGGAAGAAGAAACTGGAGGTGGCAGAGGGTCACAAGAAGGCAGTTCAGCAGTGAGTTCAAGCTTGAGGCAATGAAACTGGTCACCCCCGGTGTATCAGCCAACCGGCGATAGCCAGGCTCAGCGTCTGGACTCTTGATTTCAGATTTTGGACGTGGAATGAGACATAGTTGCCCATGTCGATGCTATTTCTGGAAACTCCTCTCAGGCCACCCCAAGAATCCACCCCTCCACTCTTGCTAGCAGTTGCATGCTGGGGTCCATGTCTGGATGCAGGGCGATTTGCAGTTCCCCCGATGCATCAGCTCGCCTGAGCCACTGGGCAATAACGTAGGCGTCGTGCTGGTCACCTGTCATCCCCTGGCCAACGGGGAACCGGTGCTTGTAGAGCGAGGGGTAGGCTTCCACGATGGTAGACCTCAGCTCTGGCGGAGAGAATCCATCGAAAGGCCAGAAGTGGACATCCTTGCCTAATCGCTCCCGCAGAAACAGCAGCCAAGGGATGCCTGAATGCGTAGACTTTGCGACCGAGCCCTGACAGTCGAAATGAAATACGGACTTGCCCCGGCAGCGCTGCTCCGTTATGCGACGCCATTTGGGGTCGCCAGTGCGCGCTCCACCATTGCCTGCCAAGCCGTCGCGAACAAAGTCCACATAGATATGGGGCTCATCCGTTGGCCAGTGGCGATGGAAATCGCGAAGAAACACGTTCCAGTTCGGCAGTATCTGGTGGTACTCAAAGTACCGTAACGGGAATGAAAACCCATGGTCGATACCCACGATGGTGGGGGTCGTCTGGCTCAAGGTTTCCAGCAACCAGTGGGCGACCGTCTGGCGTGTCCAGTACCGCTTGGGGCCAGGCGGGGGTATCACTTCCATCGCCTCGCCCTCACCTGTGGCGATGTAGACACGCAGCCCCTTGAGGCCGCTGGTCGGGGTTTCTGCACCTGAGTAATCGATGCCGATGTAACGTTCAAACTGCGGCTTGGAAATTAGCTCGCTATGGCCAAAGGTCATGACGCTTTCGCCCCCAGCAGTGCCACTACGTCGTTCCACAGTCCGGTGACTTTCTCACCAAAGGCATGGGCTCGCAGATACGAGACGGCCCCCGCTATCTGACCGACCACCTCATAGCCACTCATTTCTAAGTTTGGCCGGCCGACGACTGGTGGCAATGCCTCTTCCCAGCCCTCGAAACTTGGCCATGGAACAACGAACTGCCTGCCGTCTTTGTGTTGGACGCGAACCCAGCCACTGCCGTCGTGCAGCTTGAAAGCCGCAACAGACGAGTTGAGTCTCATCCAGTCCCAGGGCATCGACTTACGAGGGGCCATCCCCTGCTGCGCCGCAATGCTTTTGGGTGGCATCAATGTAGCCAGTGCTGCAGGCGGCGAGGTTGGACGTGCCGCTAGCTCCTGAAGACGCTTCAATTTGAACGCAGCCTCCTCCCTGAGCCGGGCTTCTTCCGCCGCGAATTGAGCCAGCAGGGCCTCGGTGTTTTCTACAAGCAGCGCGCGCTCTTCAGGGGTCAGCAATTTGCCGTTGCCTCCCCAGTACTGAGCCTTGCCTAGGGCGGTGGCGCTGCCGTAGCGTCTTATGAAGCAGGTCGAACCAAGCGCCAGCAGCTTTTCGCCCTCTCGAACAACGTGTATGGCTTATGAGGCAGTGGTACAGCAGCCCGTTACGTTGTCCCTTCCTAACCGGCAAAAAGGTAGTTAAGGAGCAACGTATAGGCACTGGGTCAATCTATTGGCGCAGCCGGTTACTAACGTCAAAGGATTTGTGCAACCGACGTTGCCACGTTGCTGAGACGAGCCAGCCATTGATGACTGACATTACCTACAACCCAGCTATATCTGGGCGGACTCGGCCTGCACCCCTCAGGCATTCCCGCCCCTTGGCGGGTGGCTCGCCCTCCGCTAGGTGATGCCCAGAGAGGTCTCTAGTCCCGGAACGTAAAACGCCCTCCAAAAGCAAGCTTTGTGGAGGGCGGAATCATCGACACGGCACCTGTGGGGGCGGGTATCGAATCACGTCGACTGGCCTAGTTTTAATGTCGCAACGACAGACTAGATAAGGCTTCAAGCTGTGCTGCTAACTCATCAGCGTACACGAGGGATACGCAGACATTCTGGACATCAGTCAAAGCCGTGAACCGCGGCAAAGCAAGCGGCTCAAGGAGCTGTAAAGCCGATGCCATGCTCTCGACCGCCAGTGCAGCACCGTCACCGACGAAGTCTTTGATGTCTCTAGATAAAAGCTTCTTTACGACTTGGTCAGACGGATTGCGCTGCAGGTGATTGAAGACCGCCTTTGGGCTACCTGCCGACGTTAGTGCCGCATACACACCAGATTTTTCCAAAGACCCGACGTATGTCTTGGCTGATGCTCCGACCATGGGTAACAAAAAACGGTGCTCCCATTCGCCAACCGAATGTCTAACAACTAGATAAAAAATGCCAATGTTCGCCTCCATAAGAGTCACATCGGTGCTCGGCCTACCTCCACCCATAAATAGCGCAAACATCTCTGGATGCAGCTCACCGACCAACAGCCATGCGTCATTTGGCACGGCACAGTGATTAAAGGGCAGGTCTGCCATCTGACCTGGACTCACAAGCCGACCTTGAGCCAGCAATTTCTGGTCTCTAGCGGACTGGCTCAAAGTCGCAAGCAGTTTTGCAATATTCAAACTCATCACATTTCCTAAGTGCGCATCGATGTTGATGCACTACGTGTAGCGATGGTTTGAAAACTGCTCCCTAGGCGAGGAGCGCCGTCCGCTTGGGACTAGGTTGACGGTTGTCCCTCAAGGCGCTTGACCTGTTTACGCACGCCCTCAAAGATGGCCACAGCCACATCTTGCGGAAAACCTGGAGGCAGCTGCCGGGTGACCGCCTCGATGGCCGGTTCAACCCGGGCAAGCAGTTCGCTGATGATGTCCTCGGCGTTCTCGCCCCAGCCGCACTTGGCAGCCGTTGCGTTGAAGTGGCGTCGCATGATGGTGGCCAATTCGTAGTGGCGGTTCTTACTGCTCAATGCCATGGCCAGCTTGGCATTTCTCCACGCCAGCTGATTCTTCCCATTACCTATGATGGGCCACGCGGAGAGCACGTCGTACATCGGCGTGAGCGCATAACTGCCACCCGCGAAAAGGCGGATGCTGAAGTTCTTGGCATGACCGTCGGTGGCGGCCAGCAACCAAAAGGCCACTTGACTTGACAGCAATGATTTCAAGTCGGCGCGCGCGTTTTGGGAGCCATTGAGCACCTGGGCAAGCTGCTCAATTCCTGGACCACCGTCGGCTTCGTACTTTTTGGCGGGGGTCACGCCCAGCGCCTGACAGAAGTCTTCTTGGGGTAGACGGAGCAACCATGTGCCGGATGGATGCATCCTGCGGTCGAATCGCTCCACTGCCAGTACCGGTGGGTGGTCAGCAAAAGTGACGATGTCCGCGTTGGCTACCTCGAACCCCAACGCGCCCATGAGCTTCAGGCACAACCACTCGTTGTAGACCGATGTGCGCATATCCGCTTGCATGTTGCCGACCAAGCCCAGGGGCAGCTTGAGGATGTGCGTGGTGGGTGTGGCACCGAGCGGCTTCAACCATTTGCCCCCATGACGCAGCAAAGCGGTCTTCTCCTGCGCGCCAGCAATTGAAATGCGAAAGTCCTGCTCCTTACCTTGATGACCGAACTGGCCTGTCGTGACGGTGTTGCGCAGAAGGCTAGCCACAGCCTCTTCATCAAGGACTTCTCCGTCTATGCGGTTGAAGCCCGTTGGCTGTTCGTCAAGTGGCAGCAATTGAACGGCACCCACACAGTCCCTGCCAATGGCGGCCAGGAGGTCGAAGGTGTCCTCTGAGCCAGCGGCATAGCGTTGTGCCAGGCGCTTGCGGATGACACCGCGGTCAGGCAGCAGGTTGTCAAAGAAGTGCTCGACCCGGTCGCCACGAATCGGTTCGTTGCCTACAAGTGGCAGGGGTAACGACAGTGACAACGGCCGGGCGGAACGAGACGCCAGCCAGCTATCTTCGTAACGTAACTCCATCGGCCGGCGGGTGGCTGGAGTCCAGCGGCCCACCAGTTCGCCATTAGCCCAGATGGCCAGCGGTTGGGAGCTTCCACGGCGCCCCATGACTTACCAGTCCGCCTGCTGGGAATCGGTAGCCTGCTGCTCTTCGTCGCGTGGCTGAATACTCAGCTGTAGTCCCAGCTGGTTACAGATGTCCAGGAGTTGGTCCACACTCAATGAGCCTGGCGCGAGCTCCAGCTCAGACACACGCTTTTGGCTCAGACCCATACGTGCCCCGAGTTGCGCCTGCGTGAGCTTACGGCTCTTGCGTGTGCCTTGCAGTAGGGCCCCCAGTTGAGGGGCGGTGGCAATGGACTGGATTCTGTTGGACATGACTTACCGCTATTAGAGGTAAAAGCATATTACCGGAATAACCGGTCAAACGCAAATAGTGGTTTATCCGGTATTTATACCAGAACACTGCGCAGCCTCTTGCGCCAAGAAGAAGGTCGAACGAGAGCGTGGCCGTGTCTCGTCGGCGAGCCCGAGATTGAAGGCTATTCAAAAACTGCGCACTGGGACACTATGGCATGTCGTCAGTGCAAGGTGGCTTCGCAATGACGGGAGCCTTCGCAGCAGGCTTGTTGTCACACGCACCTTTCACGTACACTGCGCTGGCGGTCTGGCGTTACTTTTTGGTGGCACATCAGCGTTACTTTGGAGAATTTTTCCTTGTAAATCAAAGACTTACAAGGAATCCCTCCCTCTCCGCCAGATATAACGCCCGGCAGCTATCTAAACCATAGCGTCGGGCGTTTTCTTTAGGTCTCTCTACAGCGCATCGTCGATCGGCTCTGCATCGTGCCCGCGCGGCAGCACCAGGCGGAACTCCGAACCGGCGCCCTCTTCGCTCTCGAGCTCGATGGAGCCGCCATGGCGTTGTACCACCGTGTGCACCAGGGCCAGGCCTAGGCCCGCGCCTGCCACCGAGGGGTGGCTGTGGCTGTGCAGCCGCTGGAAGGGCTCGAACAGCCGGCTCTGCTGTTCGGCAGGAATGCCGTGCCCCTGGTCGCGCACCGAGATGGCCCAGTGGTGGGGGCGCGGCAGTATCGCGCAATGGATGGTGGTGCCCTCGGGGCTGTACTTGATGGCGTTGCCCAGCACGTTGGCGACGGCGCGGCTCAGCAGTGCCCGGTCGCCCATGCAGTAGGCTGGTTCTTGCGCGGGGGCCATGACGACGTCGATCCGGTGCCCGTGGGCCGCGGCCCAGGCGTCGTCCACGGCTTCTTCAAGCAGCGCTACCAAGTCGATGGGCGCGTACTGGTAGGCGTGGTACTTGGCGCTCGCGAGGTAGACGAAGTTCTCCGCCAGCGCGAGGGAGGCCTGCGCATACCGCTCCACGCGCGCCATGAGTTCAGGCTGCGGCATCTGGCCCGGGTATTCGCGCTGCATCTCCAGCAGCGTGAGGATGGACGCGATGGGCGCGCGGATGTCGTGCGAGATGAAGTGCATGGCCTGGTCGCGCTGCCACTGCGCCTGGCGCATGTCGGTGAGGTCCACCAGCGTCATGAGCCAGCCGCTCGCCTGCGTGGCTGTGAAGGGCTTGGCCAGCAGCAGCATGCTGCGCCCGGCAGGGTCGCGGCCTTCGGATTGGGCGGGCACATGGCCTGCCCGCAGCCGCTGCGCGGTCACGAGGGGTTGGCCGCTGTCGTGGGCCACGAGTTCCTCAAGCAGATCGGGCAGCGGCGAGCCCTTGAGCGTGCCGTGGGCGACGGCGGTGTAGCGCTCGGCAGCCGCGTTGGCCAGCAGCACGGAGCCCTGTGCGTCGCAGACGAAGGTGGGTGAAGGCAGTTGCTGCAGGCTCGCGCTGACAAAATGGTGCAGGTCGCGCAGCTGGCGCGAAGCGCGTTCCACGGCCTGGATGCGCCGGTCCAGAAAATCGCCAGGCCCCGTGTCCTCGGGGGGCGCGATGGGGAGTCCCTCGCGCTGCAGGCCCTGCATCTCCAGGCCCAGGAAGTGGGCCGCCGCGTTGAGTCGGCGCCAGCTCCACAGGGGATAGGCGAGCGCCAGGCCTGCCAGGGCGGCTGCAGGGGACAGCTGCACGCCCCACAGCGCCGGTGCGAGCCCCGCCACGGAGAGCGTGAGCGCGAACAGGCCGACACACCCCATGAGCGCCGCGGAAGGGCCCAGCACGGCCAGGGCCCAGAGTGCGAGCGCAACGGGCAGAAGATTGAAGAAGCTGTTGGCGAGCACTGAGGCTGGCTCGATGCGGACGTGGCGCAGCTCGCCGCTCAGGATATGGGCGACCACCTCGACGTTGGCCATGCGGCGCGCCAGCGGACCTGCCGGGGCGGAGAACTGCTCGCCCAGTCCGGCGGCGGTAGCGCCGATCAGTACGTATTTGTCCTTGAAGGCCGCGGCGGGTACCTGCCCGCGCAGCACGTCGATGTAGGAGTACGTGGTGAACGGGGCACTGGCAAAGGTGATGATCCGCGGCTGCTGCCGGACCCAGCCGCCCGTGGCCTGGAGTGCGGTCTCGCGCCGGCATTCGGGGTGCGGCACGCCTGCCGCGCATTGCATGGCCAGGCTGAGGTGGGGCCACAGCCCCGAAGGGGGGCCCTCCTGCAAGTAGAGGCTGCGCACCACGCCGTCACCGTCCATGTTCACGTGCACATGGCCCAGTTGCGCGGCAGCCTGGGCGAACAGGGGCAGCGGGCGCTCGGTGCCCTGGCGTGGGTCGTGGTCGCGCCGTATGACGGGCAGCGCCACGCGGCCGCTGGCACGCAGGGCATGGGCCAGCAGCAGGTCGTCGCCCGGGTAGTCGAGGTCCTCTTCGCTCAAGAGGATGTCCATGCCGATCGCGCGCGGCCCCTGTGCGGAGATCTGACCGATCGTCTCGGCATGCAGCGCGCGGCGCCACGGCCAGCGTCCGATGGCGCTGATGCTGCGGTCGTCGATGGCGACGATCACGACCTCGGGGCTTGCGGGACGGGGGGAAAGCCAGGACACCGTGTCCTGCACCAGATGGTTCACGCGGGGCAGGTCGCCCGGGCCGCTGAGCCAAAGCACCAGGCCCAGCAGCGAGGCTGCCAGCACGCCCCATTCAAGGCGACGCAGAGAGAAGGTTCCGGGCGGCGCCTGCATGGTCCGAGTTTAGGCGACTGGGGATCACCGGCGGCCGTGGCCAGGGCGGCTCACTGGCTTTGCACGGCCGCACCCGTGGGCGAGCGCAGCGGTTGGCCCGAACTGTCCTGCACCGAGCCTCCCACGGTGATTTTGCGCGGCTGGGAAAAGTCGCTCCGCAGGCCCGCGTCCGATAGCACCTGGATGCGCACGTAATAGGTCCCGGTGGGTAGGCCCTGGGCAACCCAGGCGGGCTGGTCCAGCCGCGTGTCTTCCAGAGGTTGCGCGAACAGGGGATCGCGCGCGATCTGGAGGCGGAAGCTCTGCCCGGGCTGTGCGGCCCAGTGCAGCGCCACGTCCGGGCCGCCATCCTGCGCCTGAAGGGATTGCAGCGTGGCGGGGCGGTCCGCCACCGTAAAAGGCTGGGGCGGCGAGAACGGGCCCTGGTCGGCCGTGCCGTTCGCCGGCTGCTGCACGCTGGCCGCGCGCCAGTGGTAGCTGCCCGTGGGCAGGTCCACCAGTGCCAGCCGGCAGTCGGTTTGGTGGCTGGCGTCGAGAACGATGTCGCGGAAGCCGGGATCACGTGCAACCTGGAGGTGGTACCAGCGCACGCCCGGCACCTCGGTGCAGCGCAACTCGCCTTGCCCCCGTGCAAGGGTGGCCGAGGGCGCGGGCGCTTGCGCGAGCGGGGGAATGGGGCGGGTCTTGACGACCAGCGTGCGCTGGGCCGGGTAGCCGGGGATGCCCGCATCGTCCAGCCCGCGCACGGCGACGTGGTAGGTGCCGTCGCTCAGCCCCTGCCAGGTGGCCTGCGGTCCGTTGAACGTGCCTTGGCGCAGCACCTGCGTGAGCTGCGCATCCTGCGCGACGCGGACCTGCCAGGCTACTGCGCCGCCGGACGGAGACGGCAGGGGCAGGGTCAATAATGCGCCGTCGTGCAGGGCGGCAGGCAGGGCGGAGAGGTCGGGGGCGGGCAGCAGCGCGCGGGGCGTGCCGAACTCGCCCGTGGCGCTCACGGCCAGGCCCTGGCCCGGCTGCAGCAGCGTACCGGGCGTGGTGGCGGATGCCTTGGCCGCTACCGGTTGCACCGCGACGGACCCTTCCACGACGGCCGTGGTGGTTCGGCCATCGGGTGCGAGCGCCACGTCGAAGCGCGTGCCGCGCACGCTCGTGGATGCGGTGGGGGTGCGGATCTCGAAGCGGCGCAGTTCCTCGCGCTGGTCGGGTACCGAGGTTTCGAGGCTACCGCTGTGCATTTCGAGCACCGACTGCAGGCTGCCCGCGCGGCCGCGCCGGCGCATCTGGCGCAACTGCACGTCGGTCTGGGCCTGCACGCGCACCACCGAGCCGTCCGCGAGCTGGACGGAGACGAAGGCATCGGGCCCCGCCTGCAGGCGGGTGCCCTCGTCGATCTGCTGGCCCGCCTGCGCGGGCGTGGTGCCCGAGGCGCCAGTGAGCATGACGCTGCCGTGCACGAACTCCACCTTTGCCGGGGCGGACGGCATCAGCCGCACGGGGATGTGCAGCACCGACCCGGGCTGCAGGCGCCGGGGGTTGCCCACGTGGTTGCTGGCCTGCAGCACCGGCCACCGGCGTGCGTCGCCCAGGTACTGCTGCGCCAGGCGCTCCAGCGTATCGCCAAGGATCACGGTGTGCGCGATGTTTTCCAGGGGCATGGGCGGAGCCGCGTGGACGCCGCCCGCGCAGGCCAGCCAGGCACAGGCGCCCCAGCCCAGGGTGCGAAGAGGGAGGGAGGCCAGGGGGGATGTGCAGCGCATGGGGGATGGGGGTCAGGCGGTCAGGGTTGGGGTGCTGGCTTGCGCAGCGCCGGAAACGGCCTCGAAGCGGTAGCCCACGCCGTAAATGGCGGTCACGATGTAGCCGTTGCCCGGCCGCAGGTCCAGCAGTGTGCGCAGGCGTGAAATGTGCGTGTCCAGTGAGCGGGAGATCACGTCGGAATTCTGGCCCCAGATGATTTCGCGCAAATGGTCGCGCGAGAGCAGGCGGCCCATGTTCTGGAACAGGAACAGCGCGAGCTCGTACTCGCGGTTCTTGAGCTCGATGCGCGTGCCGTCCACTTCGAGCGAGCGCGTGTCCGCGAGAAAGCGGTAGCGGCCGAATTCCATCACGCTGCGCGTGGTGGCCGGGTAGGCGCGGCGCAGCAGGGCCGTGACGCGGGCCGTGAGCTCGCCCACGCGCACGGGCTTGACCATGAAGTCGTCGGCGCCACTGGCGAGGCCCTCGACGATGTCGCGTTCCTCGCGCCGGTGGGTCACGAAAAGAATGGGCAGGTCGGCGCCCATGTCCTCGCGCACCCGGCGCACAACCTCGGGACCCGACATGTCGGGCAGTTCCCAGTCGATGATCAGCAGGTCGAAGGTTTCCCGGCGCAGGGCCTTGAGCAGGCTGGCGCCGCTCAGGTGCGTATGGCACACATGGCCCATGGCCTCGACGGCACGCTGGATTAGTTCCAGCTGCAGCGCATCGTCATCCAATGCCGCAATGCGCATGGCGCCCCCCTCTCTTTCTCGCAAACGGTTCGGTTCGTAGTGCCGCGCAGTGTAATGACCCAGGCGGCCAACGATCGCTCACCGCTCGTTAACAAATGTTGGCCGGTGCCCGGAGAGGGGTTTGCGGGGCGCTGCGGCCGGAGAAATCTCGCGCACGAGCCGCATGCCCACGAGTGGGTAGCGCGTCTGCGGCGTGTTCCAGTTGCGGAAGGCGCAGCGCGCATAGAACGGCCAGGTGTGCCAGGAACCGCCGCGGCGCACCCGCACCGTGCCCTGGGCGGGGCCGGGCGGATCGTCCGGGGGCGAGTGGGCGTAGTAGTCGTCCTCGTGCCAGTCGGCCGTCCACTCCCAGGCGTTGCCCACCATGTCGTAGAGGCCGAAGGCGTTGGGCGCATAGCTGCCTACGGGGGCCGTGAAGGCATGGCCGTCGTGCCCTGCGAGCGCCTGGGCCTGCCAGCGCGGCCAGTGCACGGCTGCGTCCTCGTCGAAGACGTTGGCGGTGCGCACAAGGCCCTGCGGGTCGTCGCCATGCGGGTAGCGTGTGCGGGTGCCGGCACGGCAGGCATATTCCCACTCGGCCTCGGTAGGCAGACGGTAGGTATGGCCCTCGCGTGCGCTGAGCCAGGCGGCTAGGGCCTGGGCATCGTTCCACGTCACGTTGACGACGGGGTGGTCGTCGCCCTGGGCGAAGCCGGGGTTGCGCCACGAGTAGCGCGGGTCGCGTCCCTCGAAGGCGTCGCCGCGCCGCGTGGTGGCGGGGTCGTACTGGGGGTTGTAGCCGTAGGCGCCCGTGCCGTCGGCCTCGGATTCGGGGCGGTAGCCCGAGGCTTCGACGAAGCGGCGGAACTGCCCCACCGTCACCTCGTGCTGCCCCAGGTAGAAAGTGCGCCGGATGCGCACCTGGTGCAGCGGCGCCTCGTCGCCCAGCAGTGCGAAGCGCCGGGGCTCGAGCTGCGGGTAGTCCTATGCGAGCGCTTCCGGCGTCTCTCGGCTGCCCATGACGAAGCTGCCCGCCGGAACGCGCACGAAGGCCATGCCCAGCGAGTTGGTCCAGCGCGCTGGCGCCGGCAGTTGTGCCATGGCCGGCTGCACGCCCAGCCAGGCCGCCGCCAGGGCCAGGGTGTAGTGCAGGCGCCGCATGCGCATACCGGCTACGCGTTGCTTCTGCGGTAGACGGCCAGAGAGCCTGCCAGCGCAATCAGGGCCGCGCCACAGCATCGGTCCAGCCACTGCACGGCACGGCGGTGCAGCAGCCGCACCGCATGCGCGCCCACGAGGGCGTAACCGAGCATCACGGCGAAGTCGAGGCCTGCAAACACCACGCCGATGGCAGCGTACTGGGGCCACTGCGGGGCGCTCGCGTCGATGAACTGGGGCAGGAGCGCCGAGCAGAACAGGGAGCCCTTGGGGTTGGTCACGGCTACCAGGAAGGACTTGACGAAGATGCTGCGCGCGCTGGCCGTGTCCTGGGCAGCGGGCATGCCTTGCAGGTCCAGGCCGCCCCGCGAGCGCAGCAGGCGCAGCCCCAGCCAGGCCAGGTAGGCCGCTCCCACCCACTTGACGACCGAGAACCAGAACTCCGATGCGGCGAGCAGGGCGCCCAGGCCCAGGGCCACGGCGCCCACGAGCACGAAGTCTGATGCCACGGCTCCGGCCATGCCCGCCAGCGAACGGCGCACGCCATAGCGGGAGCCGTTGGCCAGCGCCAGCAGCACGGTGGGGCCGGGTGTGGCGATCGCGATGAGCGCAACGGCCGAGAACAGCAGCAGGGTGGTCGCACTCATATCGGACTCCTCCGTCTCTTCAGGTGGCTGCTGCGGCGGCCAGGGCTTGCAAGGCTGCGGCCACGTCGTGGGGCGCCACGCCGTCCACGGGCACCAGCCGGTCCGCCACGGCGTCCAGCCCCTGCTGCTGCAGGCGGGCGATGGCCTGGCCCGCATCCTTGGGGGCATCGAAGCCGGTGCTCTGCAGCAGCAGGCGGCCGTCGGCGTCCACGAACTTGAAATAGAACTTGCCGTCCGCCTCGCGGTACTGCTTGAAGCTGGGGAGGGCCGCCTTGGCTGCCTTGGCCGCTTTGGCGGGCGCCACGCCGTGGGCCAGGCTACGCAGGCCCACGGCTGCGCGCAGCGTGCGCATGAACGGCGTGGCGATCGCGCGTGCGCGCACGGCGCCGGCCTGCAGGATCTGCTCCACACGCTCGGGGTGGGACATGAGGTCGTCGTAGCGCTCGCGCAGCGGCGCGATCTCGCGGTCGATGCGCTCGAACAGCAGTTGCTTGGCCTCGCCCCAGGCGATGCCCTCGGCATAGGCCTTGCGCAGCGCGGCGGTTTCTTCTTCGGAGGCGAAGGCCTGGTAGATCTGGAACAGGGCCGAACCCTCGACTTCCTTGGGTTCGCCGGGCGCGCGCGAGTCGGTGAGGATGCCGCCAATGAGCTTGCGCAACTGCTCGCGCGGCGTGAACAGCGGGATGGTGTTGTCGTAGCTCTTGCTCATCTTGCGGCCATCCAGGCCGGGCAGCGTGGCCACATGGTCGTCGATCGCGGCCTCGGGCAGCACGAAGTGCTCGCCGTAGAGGTGGTTGAAGCTCGACGCCATGTCGCGCGCCATCTCGATGTGCTGGATCTGGTCGCGGCCTACGGGCACCTGGTGCGCCTTGAACATCAAAATGTCGGCGCCCATGAGCACGGGGTACATGAACAGGCCCGCGGTGACGCCGTCGTCCTGCTCGCGGCCCGCCTCGGCGTTCTTGTCCTGCGCCGCCTTGTAGGCATGTGCGCGGTTGAGCACGCCCTTGCCCGTCACGCAGGACAGCAGCCAGTTGAGCTCGGGAATCTCAGGAATATCGGACTGGCGGTAGAACGTGACCTGTTCGGGGTCGAGCCCCGCGGCCAGCCAGCTCGCGGCGATCTCGAGCGTGGAGCGCTGGATGCGCACGGGGTCCTCGCACTTGATGAGGGCGTGGTAGTCGGCCAGGAAGTAAAAGCTCTGCACGTCCGAGCGGCGGCTGGCGGCCACCGAGGGGCGGATGGAGCCCGCGTAATTGCCCAGGTGGGGCGTGCCGGAGGGGGTGATGCCGGTGAGAAAGCGCGTGGTGCTCATGGAAGGCGATGGAGAGAAACGGGTGGCCCCTTCAGCGCAGCAGCGCCGTGAGCGGGGAAATCAGCAGGTTGATGGCGCTGTAGCCCAGGCTCATCAAGGGACGCAGCCACAGCGAGCCCACGACGCCCGCGATGACCAGGCCCATCACGATGAAGAAGCCCCAGGGCTCGATGCGCGAGATGAACTGGGCCTGCTTCCAGGGCAGCAGGCCTACGAGGATGCGGCCGCCGTCAAGCGGCGGCAGCGGAAAGAGGTTGAATGCCCACATCACGAGGTTCACGAGCACGCCCGCGCGCGCCATCTCGATGAAGAAGCGTTCCTGCAGCCCCAGGCCCACGAGCACCACCAGCAGCACCGCCCAGAGCACGGCCTGCGCGAAGTTGGACGCGGGCCCCGCGAGCGCCACCCAGACCATGTCGCGCTTGGGATGGCGCAGCCGCCCGAACTGCACGGGCACGGGCTTGGCGTAGCCGAACAGGAAGGCCCCCGAGGTGGCGAAATACAGCAGGAGCGGCATCAGGATGGTGCCGACGGGGTCGATGTGCTTGATCGGGTTGAGCGTGACGCGCCCCAACATGTAGGCCGTGTTGTCGCCGAAATGGCGCGCGGCATAGCCGTGGGCAGCCTCGTGCACGGTGATGGCGAACAGCACCGGCAGGGCGTAGATCAGAACGGTTTGGATGAGGTTGGAAGGGTCCACCGCGCCATTGTCTCAGACGTTCGGCCTGCGCCTGGCCTGCTGCGGCTAACGCGTACAGCGGCTTTGGGCAATCATTGGTAGCATCCCACATTTGTTGCCAAGTGCAACGGCCCCAGGCGCAGGCCAGGGGCGCGGGTAGATACACAATCACGGAGACATGGGCAGATG
>JASLFM010000134.1 GCA_030150585.1 Acidovorax sp. | reverse complement strand
ACGCCACCATCGATACCGCCGTGGAAGCCACGCGCATCGGCGCCTTCTCGTTCCTCGAAAAACCCATCACGCTGCAGAAGCTGCTCAAGGCGGTGGAACAGGGCCTGGCCCGCAACACCCCCAATCCTGTGCCTGCCGCTGCATCCGTGCACAAGCCCGTGGCACCCGTGATCGACAGCGCAGTGGCGCCGATCCCTGTGCTCAGCGTAGCCATGCCGGGTGACATGGGCCCGCATTCGCACCAGGGCTTCGATCTGGACCGCCCCCTGCGCGAGGCGCGCGACGGCTTCGAGAAGGCCTATTTCGAGTTCCACCTCGCCCGCGAAGGCGGCTCCATGACCCGTGTGGCCGAGAAGACCGGCCTGGAGCGCACCCACCTCTACCGCAAGCTGCGCCAGCTTGGTGTGGACCTGGGGCGCAGCAAGCGCGGATAAATTTTTGCGATCTTCCCGAGGAGGGGATTTTTCTGGTTATAATTTAAGTCTTGGCCCGGTAGCTCAGTTGGTAGAGCAGCGGATTGAAAATCCGCGTGTCGGTGGTTCGATTCCGCCCCAGGCCACCAATGTTCATGCGCCCCAGCGCCCGAAAGGGTTCTGGGGCGTTTTTACATTTGCGCGTGTGCTTCTACAAAACCTGCAGTTGGGTCGGGTGCTAGATCAAGCCCTGTGCATCGCGCAGGTGAGCCGCAGACAGCGGCATCATCCTTTTCTCCAATGCCTCTATCAGCTCGTTGGCTGAGCGCTGAGGGTTCTTCCAGCGTGCTCGCATCGTCTTGATGGCTTCAAGGGCGCTCAACTCTTGGAGCTGGAGTTGGTTCATAACGAAGTCATCTGGGTGTTGAACCTCGATGCCGTGTGGCGCCAAGACGGACTGAGGAAAGTCCTTGGTGTTGAATGTGACGATCGCATCAGCATGGCCTGCGATGGCTGCAGCCAAAACATGCTGATCCTTGGGATCAGGCAGCACAACGCAGCCTATGAGGGGCTGATAGTTCTGCACTAAGCAGTCGGGAATCGCTCTATTCATGGCGGCTACGATGGCCGGCAACTTGGCTGCATATTCCGGCTTGTCTCGGGCCAAGTTGCGCGTCCATTCTTCGTGAATCGCGTCCGTCCATCGCGCGTGGTAGAGGCCTGCTGCAGCCAGGCTGAGCAAGAGATCACGCACCAGGGTTGGATACAGCGTGTTTGCATCCAAGATCGCCGTGTAACGTGCTGAGCCGGCCATTCAAAAATCCATCCCTAGCTCTTCTGACAAGTCCGTCAGCTCTTGAAGCGCAGCGGTGGTGTTCGTGCGTTGCTCTGCCTTGTAGCGTTGCAGTTCAGCGTATTCGATGCGTCGATGCCGATTGACCTTGTGGCATTTCAATCGGCCAGCTTCGATTTCCTTGATGACAAAGGGTCGGGAGACGTTGAGGAAGGCTGCTGCCTCCTGCGTGGTCAGTTCATGCCTTTGGGGCATGAGCACGATCGGCTGTTGCTGGGCCATTCTCTTCAAGACTTCGGCGAAGAATCGAAGCGCTTGCGGGGGGAGCACCAGTGCCGGTGCATCGCTTTCCTTGCCGTCTTCATCGACCAGCACGATGCGCGGAGCATTCGAGTGATCCAGGGCCGTTGTGAGGCAACGATAGGCCACCTTGGCCATTTCCGCCTCTTCCTCGCTCGCTACAGGTTCAAGCAGGTCGGGCGATTTCATCTAGTTCTCCTTGAAGTACACAAAAAAGATTACGAGTCATTCTATTCGTAATCGAATTATTCGAATCAATCGAAATAAACGAAGTTCCCTTGCTTGTGTACTCGATCTGCAACATCCGAGAGGGCGGTGGCTATCGCAGGGGGCTTACGCGCTCTCCAACTCGACTCCTCACGTAATGCTCCGTCATGTCCCGATTCTTGTGCGCCAGCAGCTTCTGCGAGTGCGCCAGGTCGCCCGTATCGGTCGCCGCCTTCGCCCGAATGTCCCGAAACTGAAAACTCACCTTCGCCAGCTCGCGGGCCTTGTCGAAGCGTGAGCGCAGGGCGAACTGGCTCAAGGGCTGGCCGTTCTCGTCTTGGATCAGGAACGCGCTGATCGCCTTGCGGGGGCGCTGGTTGATGCGGTCGATGACGGCCGCCAGCTCTCCCGTGACCTCGATGCCCAGGCGTGCGCCGGTCTTGTTCTGCACGATCCACAGCGCACCGTCGCGAATGTCGGCTTGCTTGATCTTGAGCACATCGGCGGGGCGCTGGCCCGTGAGCAAGGCGAGGCATCGGCCACGGTGTAGTGCGCGTTGAGCTTCACGCGATCGAATTCCTCGTCAGTCACGTACCGATCGCGCCCCGTTTCCTTGAAGCCCTTCACGCCCTGGCAAGGGTTCTGCGCGCTGGTGTAGCCCCACTCCCTGGCCTTGTTGAAGATGTGCGAGAACAGGGCCTTCTCGCGGTTTGCGCGCACCTTGGCGACCTGGCCGCGAATGTCGAGGTACTCGCGGATGTGCATGGGTGCGATGGCGTCGATGGGCATGTGCCCGAACACGCGCAGCGGGTTGGCGAGTTCCTTCTCGTTGTTGTGCGGGGTACGCACGCTCTTGGTAGGCGGTCTGCAATTGAGCATCGTCCTGGCACGGCGTTGGGTGGTCCGTGCCTCTTTTCACCGAATGCCAATGCGCGTATCGTGTGTCCATTGGCTGGCGAGGCCGGTTGTCCGGACGGCCGCACTGGCATCTCGTGTGGAAAGGGACGGTGCATATGACGATCCCCCAGGCTGGTGGCCCGATCGGCAGCCGCGCCAAGATTTCCATTCATCATCCACCGACCAAAGCACTGGCGAAGCCGGTGTCGCCCGGGTCGGTGTTTGCGAAGACGCCGCCCACAGGGCGGCGGCCCTACCGCAACGCCGCCGACACCCTGTCAGAGCCGCAGGCCATCCTGCGGGCCACCACCCCCTGCCGAGGCGCCATTTCCCGTGAGCCTGAAATACAGCCGTTCAATCCCTGACGGCCTCGCGGAGGCCATCGGCGGACCTTCGACCATGGGGGGAGCCCGCATTCACGCGCAGGCCCTGCGGCCCGATTGGCACGTCGCCCGCCGGCAGCCTGACGCCGTGGGCGGGTTCAAACAGGCCGTTCAGGCGCAATGGAGCGTGGTATGAATACCGTTAGTGCCGCCCAATCGACGACGTCAAAGACGCCTTACAGGGGCGATGATCGGCTGCTCTTTGGCATCATCATGGGCGTCATCGCTTTCTGGCTGTTTGCCCAGACGACGCTCAACATCGCACCCGACATGGGCCGCGACCTCGGCATGGACGCGAACACGATGAACGTGGCAGTGGCCATCACCTCGCTGTTCTCGGGCATCTTCATCGTGGTGATGGGCGGCCTGGCCGACCGTGTCGGCCGGCTCAAGATCACCCGCATCGGCTTCTACCTGAACATCGCCGGCTCGCTGCTGGTGGCCGTCACGCCGCATGGGCAGCTGGCTGCGCCCGTCATGCTGCTGGGCCGTGCGCTGCAAGGCCTGTCGGCCGCCTGCATCATGCCGGCCAGCCTGGCACTGGTGAAGGCTTTTTGGGATGGCGCCGGACGCCAGCGTGCCGTCAGCATGTGGTCGATCGGTTCGTGGGGTGGGTCCGGTCTGTGCGCGCTGTTCGGCGGCCTGATGTCTCAGCATTTCGGCTGGCGCTCGATCTTCTGGGTGGCCATCGCGGTGAGCGTGCTCGGCCTGTGGATGATGCACGGAACGCCAGAGAGCAAGGCCGAAACCAGAGATGAGTACAGGTTTGACCTGCCCGGCGTGCTTGCTTTCATGGTCGCCATGGTGGCACTGCAGGTGTTGGTGACACAGGGCAACAAGCTGGGTTGGACCAGCCCGATGGGTTTGGGGTTGCTGGCGGTCACGGTGGTGTTTGGCTGGCTGTTTTTCCGCATCGAGAGCAAGGCGTCGAATGCGTTCTTCGACTTCAGCCTGTTCAAGAACGCGACCTACACCGGCGCGACAATTTCCAATTTCCTGATCAACGGAACGGCTGGCACGCTGATCGTGTCGCTGCAACTGGTACAGCTCGGCGGCGATATGAACGCCCAACAGGCGGGCTTTTTGACGCTGGGCTACGCGATTGCCATCATTGCCTTTATTCGCTTGGGCGAGAAGCTGCTGCAGCGCTTCGGTCCACGCAAGCCGATGATCTGGGGCTGTCTGATCACGGGGCTGGCGATCCTGCTGGTGTCGCCCGCCAACCTGCTGCTGTCGGACTACAAGATCCTCGCGAGCGTCGGCTATGCGCTGTTCGGTGTCGGGCTCGCGTTTTATGCCACCCCCTCCACCGATGCGGCGCTGTCGAACCTGCCGGCGGACCAGGCGGGATCGGGTTCAGGCATTTACAAGATGGCGTCGTCGCTCGGCGCCGCCTTCGGCGTGGCAATTTCCGCCTCCATTTTCACCGCGCTCAGCGGTGACAGCTCGAGCATGAACTGGCTGGAGGGCGTGATCACCTTCAGTGG
>JASLFM010000079.1 GCA_030150585.1 Acidovorax sp. | reverse complement strand
TTGGCGCCGCTGGCCAGGGCCATGATCTGGTGGCCCAGGCAGATGCCGAAGGTGGGCACGCCCGCCTCGACGATCTGCTGCACGGCGGCGATGGCGTAGTCGCAGGGCTCCGGGTCGCCGGGGCCGTTGGAGAGGAACACGCCGTCGGGGTTCATCGCCAGCACCTCGGCAGCAGAGGTTTGCGCGGGCACCACGGTGAGCTTGCAGCCGCGCTCGGCCAGCATGCGCAGGATGTTCTTCTTCACGCCGAAGTCGTAGGCCACCACATGGAAGCGCGGCGCGGTTTGCGTGCCGTAGCCTTCGCCGAGTTTCCACTCGGTCTGGTCCCAGGTGTAGGAGACGCTGGTGCTCACCACCTTGGCCAGGTCCAGGCCCTTCATGCTGGGCGCGGCCTTCGCCTGTGCGATGGCTTCGTCGATGCGCGCCTGCGTCACCGCCTCGCCGGCCGCCAGGCCAAGGATGGCGCCGTTCTGCGCACCCTTCTCACGCAGCAGGCGCGTGAGCTTGCGGGTGTCGATGTTGGCGATCGCGACCGTGTTCTCGCCGATGAGGTACTGCGACAGCGTCTGGGTGGAGCGGAAGTTGCTCGCCAGCAGCGGCAGGTCTTTGACGATGAGGCCCGCGGCATGGACCTTGTCGGCTTCGATGTCCTCACGGTTGACGCCATAGTTGCCGATGTGCGGATACGTCAGCGTGACGATCTGCTGGCAGTAGCTGGGGTCGGTGAGGATTTCCTGGTAGCCGGTAATGGCGGTGTTGAACACCACCTCGCCGACGGTGGTGCCGGTGGCACCGATCGAGTTGCCGATAAAGACCGTGCCGTCTGCGAGCGCCAGGATGGCGGGCGGGAAGGTTCCCTTGAGAGACAAAAGCACTGGGTTCTCCGAAATGGTCGGGTCGCCCGGAGTCCGCAGGACGGATGCCTGAGGACTGCTACTTGTTGGGGAATTGCTTTGGATGCGGCCGGGCGACGTTTTTGCGGGAAAGCCTCCAATTGTAGCCTGTGCGCCAACCTCCGGAAGGCTTGCGGCCAATATCCCCCATGTCCGCCGGGGCGCTCAGCCGTCCTTGGCCACGGCGCTCGCATGCAGGCAGATCGCCGCGGCGGCGCCCACGTTGAGCGACTCCTCGCCCCCGGGCTGGGCGATGCGGATGCGCAAGCGGGCGCGGGCCTCGAGCTCCGCCGAAACCCCCTGCCCCTCGTGCCCCATGAGCCAGGCGCAGGGCCAGGGCAGCGCGGCGCGGTGCAGCAGCTCGCCCTCGTGCGAACTGGTGGCAAGCAGTGGCACGCCAAGTCCGTCCAGGTCCTCGGGCGCCAGCCCTTCGACCAGCCGCAGCGCAAAGTGCGCGCCCATGCCGGCGCGCAGCACCTTGGGTGCCCACAGCGCCGCTGTGCCCTTGAGCGCGGCGATCTGGGCGAAGCCGAAGGCCGACGCGCTGCGCAGGATGGAGCCCACATTGCCCGCGTCCTGCAGCCGGTCGAGCACCACGGTAGCCACGCCGGACTGCAGCGCGGGCGCAGCAGGCAGCTCTGCCAGGAAGCCCATGCCCAGGCGCGCAGGCGACTCCAGCCCGCTGATGTCGGCCCAGAGGGCGTCCGAAAGCACTATGGTTTTCGGAGCTGCCTGCGCCCACTCCAGCTGGGCCTGAGGCCAAAAAGACTCGGAAAATACCGCGACGGCAGGGCGCCGGCCGCGCGCGAGCAACGCGCGGCACAGGTGGTCGCCCTCGAGCCACACGCGCCCCCGCTTGCGGTAGGCCGTGCTGTCCTGCGCGAGGCGGCGCAGATCCTTCACGAAGGGGTTGTCGCGCGAGTGGATGGAGGTGAAGGTCATGCGGTCTGCGCCACGGGCGCGAAGGAGCGGCGGTGCTCGGGGCAGGCGCCGTGCTCGCGCAGCGCAGCCAGGTGAGCCGCCGTGCCGTAGCCCTTGTGGCCCGCGAAGCCGTACTGCGGGTAGCGTTCGTGCAATTGCAGGCACCAGCGGTCGCGGTGCACCTTGGCAAGGATGGACGCGGCCGAGATGGACTGCACGCGCGCATCGCCCTTCACGATGGCCTCGGCGGGCACGTCGAGCAGGGGCAGGCGGTTGCCGTCCACCAGCACCATCACGGGCTTGAGGCGCAGCCCCATCACCGCACGGCGCATGGCCAGCAGCGTGGCCTGCAGGATGTTGAGGCGGTCGATCTCCTCCACGCTGGCCTCGGCGATGCAGAAGCACAGCGCCTTGGCGCGAATCTCGTCGAACAGCCGCTCGCGGCGCGCGGGGCTGAGCTTCTTCGAGTCGGCCAGGCCCGCAATGGGGTGCAGGTCGTCGAGGATGACAGCGGCCGCCACCACGGGGCCCGCGAGCGGGCCGCGCCCGGCCTCGTCCACGCCGGCCACGAGACCAGGCGGGTGCCAGGGCAAGGGCGCCTGGGCGGGCATCTGGCCGCCCTCAGGCCGCGAGGATTTTCTGGATCGCATCGGCGGCCAATCGGGAGGTATCGCGCAGCAACTCGTGGTGCAGCGCGGTGAAGCGCTGGTCCAACTGCTCCAGCGTCTGCGGCGCTTCGGTGCGGGCGCGCAGCCACTGCTGCACGGCCGCGCTCAGCGCCTCGGGCGTGGCGGCGTCCTGCAGCAGCTCGGGCACCACGAAGTCCTGGCACAGGATGTTGGGCAGCCCCACCCAGGGCTGCAGCTGCTTGCGCCGCATGAGCCACCAGCTGATGGGGTGCATGTGGTAGCCGATCACCATGGGCCGCTTGAACAGCGCAGCTTCGAGCGTGGCGGTGCCGCTGGCGATCAGCGTGCAGTCGCAGGCCGCGAGCACGGTGTGCGACTGGCCGGGCACGATGGTGAGCAGGTGCTCCACGCCGCATTCGCGAGCGATCTGCACGATGCGCTCGTGTTGCGCAGGCACCGCGGGAACTACCATTTTGATAGCCGGCCGCGCTTGCTGGATAAGCGCTGCAGCCTTGAAGAAGGGGGGAGCGATGTACTGCACTTCGGCCGCGCGGCTGCCGGGCAGGATGGCGAGCACTTCATCCTGAGACGCCAGGCCGAGCTGGGCCCGCGCGGCCGCGCGGTCGGGCACGAGCGGGATCACGTTGGCGAGCGGGTGCCCCACGTAGGTCGCGTCAATGCCGTGGCGCGCGAGCAGTTCGGGCTCGAACGGGAAGATGCACAGCACGTGGTCGGCCGCGCGTCGGATTTTCTCGACGCGCTGGGCGCGCCAGGCCCAGATGGAAGGGCAGACGAAGTGCACGGTCTTGATGCCCGCGGCGCGCAAATCGGTCTCCAGGCCCAAGTTGAAGTCGGGCGCGTCGACACCGATGAAGACCGAGGGCTTGTCCGCCAGCAGCCGCGCGCGCAATTGCTTGCGGATGCCCAGGATCTCGCGCAAGCGCCGCAGCACCTCCCAGCTGTAGCCGTGCACGGCCAGCCGTTCGCTCGGCCACCAGGCCGTGAAGCCACGCCGCGCCATCTGCGGGCCACCGATGCCATGGCCCGCAACCTCCGGCCAATGGGCCTGCAGGCCGTCGAGCAGCAGGCCGGCCAGCAGGTCGCCAGAGGCCTCGCCCGCCACCATCGCTACGCGGGGGGTTGTGCTCATGGACGGGCTCAGCGCGCGAGGCCGCGCGTGGATTGGTCGATGAAGGCCAACATGAGCGCGATGTCGCCAGCCGCCTCTTCCGAATGGAGGTCCGCGATCGCGCTGCGCGCCGCATCCAGCGTGAGGCCCTGCCGGTACAGCAGCCGGTGCATCTGCTTGATGACCGCCAGGCGCTCGGCCGAGTAGCCCCTGCGGCGCAAGCCTTCGAGGTTGAGGCCGCGCACCGACAGCGGATTGCCGTCCACCATCATGAAAGGCGGCACGTCCTGTGAGATATGGCTCGCGAAACCCGCCATGACATGCGCTCCCACCTTGGTGAACTGGTGGATGCCCGTGAGACCGCCGATGATCGCGTGGTCGGCCACCTGCACATGACCCGCCAGCGTGGCGTTGTTGGCGAGCACGGTGTGGTTGCCCACCTGGCAGTCGTGCGCAATGTGCACGTAGGCCATGATCCAGTTGTCGTTGCCCACACGGGTCACGCCCTGGTCCTGCGCCGTGCCGGTGTTGAAGGTGCAGAACTCGCGGATGGTGTTGCGGTCGCCGATCACGAGCGCGGTCGGCTCGCCGGCGTATTTCTTGTCCTGCGGCACCGCGCCCAGGGAAGCGAACTGGAAGATGCGGTTGTCTTCGCCGATGGTCGTGCGCCCCTCGATCACGCAATGCGCTCCCACGGTGGTGCGGGCGCCAATCGCGACGTGGGGGCCGATCACCGCATAAGGCCCCACCGTGACGGTGGGGTCGATGCGGGCCGCCGCATCGACGATGGCTGTGGGATGGATGTTGCTCACGGCCTGCCGCGGATCAACCCACGCTGCGCATGGTGCACATGAGCTCGGCCTCGCAGGCCACCTCGTCACCCACGCTGGCCACACCCTTGAACTTCCAGATGCCGCCGCGCACGCGATCGATGGTGATTTCGAGCAAAAGCTGGTCGCCGGGCTCCACGGGGCGCTTGAAGCGCGCGCCGTCGATGCCGACGAAGTAGTAGATGTTGTTCTCGTCGGGCACCCGGCCCATCGCATCGAACGCAAGCAGGCCTGCGGCCTGGGCGAGCGCCTCCAGGATCAGCACGCCAGGCATCACGGGGCGTCCCGGGAAGTGCCCCATGAAATAGGGCTCGTTGAACGTGACGTTCTTGATCGCCTTGATGCGCGTGTTGCTCTCAAGCTCGATCACCCGGTCCACCAGCAGGAAAGGGTAGCGGTGGGGCAGTTGCTTGAGGATGTGGTGGATGTCCATCATGGCTTTTCTTCTGTCTTGTGCGTGTCTTGCAATGCCTGCTCCAGCGCCTTGATGCGCTCGCGCAGGGTGTGCAGTTGCTTGAGGGTCGCCGCGTTCTTCTCCCATTTCGCGTTTTCGGCGATGGGGAACACGCCAGTGTACAAGCCCGGCTTGAGGATCGAGCGCGTCACCAGGCTCTTGGCCGAGACATGCACGCCGCTGGCCAGCTTCAGGTGGCCGAGGATACCTGCGTTACCGCCAATGGTGCAGTGCGCGCCGATGTCCGCGCTGCCGGCAATACCCACGCAGCCGGCAATGGCGGTGTATTTGCCGATGCGCACGTTGTGGCCGATCTGGATCAGATTGTCGAGCTTGACGCCCTCCTCGATCACCGTGTCGCCCAGCGCCCCGCGGTCGATGCAGGTGTTGGCGCCGATTTCCACATCGTCCCCGATGCGCACGGCGCCCAACTGCTCGATCTTGACCCAGGCGCCCTTCTCGGGCGCGAAGCCGAAGCCGTCCGCACCGATCACCACGCCCGGGTGCAGGAGGCAGCGCTCGCCGATGTGGCAATGCTCGCCCACCGTGACGCGCGACTTGAGTACCGTGCCAGCGCCGATGTGCGCACCGCGCTCGACCACGCACAGCGGCCCGATGGAGGCCGTAGGATGCACTACCGCCGTGGGATCGACCACCGCGCTCGGGTGCACGCCAGCGGGTGCGGCAGGCGCGTGGTGGCGTTTCCACAGTTGCGTGGCCCGCGCGAAGTAGACGTAGGGATCGGGGGTGACGATGCAGGCACCTGAGGCTTCGCGCGCCAGGGCCGCTTCGCGCAGGGCCGGCGCCACAATGACACAGGCCGCCCGGGAGGCGGCCAGTTGCTGCTGATAGCGGGGGTTGCTGAGAAAACTCAAATCCCCCGGGCCGGCCGACTCGAGCGGCGCGATGCGGGAGATTTCCACCTCCCGCGTGCCGCCTTCGAGCGTGCCGCCGAGCGCGTCAACGATCTGCCCGAGCCGCATCAGCCAATCACTTGCCGGAAGCCGCGTTCAGCGCCTTCAGCACCTTGTCGGTGATGTCGTACTTGGGGTTGATGTAGACGGCTTCCTGCAGGATCACGTCGTATTTTTCCTGCTCGGCGACCTGCTTGACCACCTTGTTGGCGCGCTCAAGCACCTGGGCCAGCTCTTCGTTCTTACGGGCGTTCAGGTCTTCCTGGAATTCGCGGCGCTTGCGCTGGAAGTCGCGGTCCTGGTCCACCAGCTGGCGCTGGCGTGCCGTGCGCTGGCTCTCGGCCATCGTGGGGGCCTCGCGCTCGAACTTCTCCGAAGCGGCCTTCAGGCTGTTGCCCTGGTCCAAGAGATCCTTCTCGCGCTTGGCGAACTCCTGCTCGAGCTTGCTCTGGGCCGCCTTGGCGGCGTTGGCCTCCCGAAAGAGGCGATCGGTGTTGACGAAGCCAGCCTTGAATTCCTGGGCGTGCACGGCAAAGGCCATGGAGCCCAGCAGAACGGCCAGGGTGAAATGGCGGGAAAGGGATTTCATTAGAAGGAAGTTCCGATCTGGAATTGCAGTTTCTGGATTTTATCGCCAGCTTGCTTGCGCACGGGCTGGGCGAAGGCGATACGCAGCGGGCCGAGCGGCGAGATCCACGACAGGCCCAGGCCCGCCGAGGCCCGCATTTCGCTGAAGCTCATCTTCTCGTTCTCGCCGAACACGTTGCCCACGTCCACGAAGGTGAAGACGCGCAGCGTGCGGTCGTTGCCGGCACCGGGGAACGGCGCGATCAGCTCCGTGTTCAGGGTGAACTTCTTGGGACCTCCCAGCGAGGCGCCGGTCACGTCGCGCGGACCCAGCGTCCCCTGGTCGAAGCCGCGCACGGAACCCAGGCCGCCCGAATAGAAGTTCTTGAACACCGGGAACGGGCGCCCGCCCAGGCCCTTGCCCAGGCCCAGCTCGCCGTTGAAGGCCAGCGTGAACTTCTTGTTCAGCGGCACGTACTGCTGATACTGGTAGTTGGCCCGCACGTAGCGCGCATCGCCGGCCACGGACCATTCCGAGTTCAGGCGCTGGTAGCGGCCCACGTTGGGCGCGAGCGCACTGTCGCGGCCGTCGCGCGACCAGCCGATGGTCAGCGGCACGCCGGTGCTCGTGTAGCCGTACTGGTCGGCGTAGGCCAGGTAGACGGCAGGGATGTTCGTGCCGGGCTTGATCTTGGTCTGCTCGATGCCG
>JASLFM010000037.1 GCA_030150585.1 Acidovorax sp. | reverse complement strand
TTCACCAACATGGCGTCGGGCATGAAGATCGAGACACCGTTTGTCGCGAAATTCGGCCTCTCGGGCGGATGGGGGTTGGCGCCCGCCACCGGGCCGGTGCCGGGCAAGTCCGGGCACCACCACCTGCTGGTCAACCGCGAGCTGCCGCTCGACTTCAAACAGCCCCTGCCATTCAACGACCAGTACATTCACTTCGGCAAGGGCCAGATGGAGACAGTGCTGACGCTGCCGCCCGGCACCTACAAGCTGCGCCTGCTGCTGGCCGATGAGAAGCACTTGCCGCACTTCGTCTACAGCAAACCCCTCACGGTGACGGTGACGCAGAAGAACACGGGCGTTGACCCGCAGAGCCTGGTCACGCGGCGCATCAGCCTGCTGAACCTGGCCGACAACGCGCGGCTCAAGCCACCGTTCCGCGTGCAGTTCCATGCCTCGGGGCTCAACGTGGCGCATGCGTCGCAGAAGGAGGCGGACACGGGCCACTTTCGCCTGACCGTCACGCCCCGTGGCGGCGGCAGTCCGGCGGAATTCGACTTCACCGACGGCCAGACCGAGGTGTGGCTGGCCCCTCCGCATGGCGACTACACCCTGCGGCTCGAACTGCTCGACAACCTGAACCCCGGTAAGTTGCTGGCCGAGGCGGTGCAGGCACCGGTGCAGGTGGAATAGTCAGTAGGCGGCGCCTGGCCCGGTGGCGGGCGCTGTAACTGTGCCGCCGAACTGCGCGCGCAACTTGCGTGCTGCGTTGGCGAACAGCAGCACGTCCACGCCTACGGCCACGAAGGTGCAGCCCAGATCCAGGTAGCGCTGCGCGAGCGCCGGGTCCGAGGCCAGTGTACCGGCAGCCTTGCCACTGGCGATGATGGTCTTCATTGCGCCTTCGATGGCGGCCTGCACATCGGGGTGGCCGGGGTTGCCGCGGTGGCCCATGGACGCGGCCAGATCGGCCGGGCCGATGAACACGCCATGCACGCCATCCACGGCGCAGATGGCTTCGAGGTTCTTCAGTGCCGTGGTGGTCTCGGCCTGCACCAGCAGGCAGACTTCGTCATCGGCCACGGCCAGGTAGTCGGAGCGGCTGCTCCACCGCGACGCGCGCGCAATGGCGCTACCCACGCCGCGCACGCCCCGGGGCGGGTACTGCGTAGCGGCTACGATGGCGCGGGCTTGGCTTGCCGAGTCGACCATGGGCACCAGCAACGACGTGGCGCCAATGTCCAGCACCTGCTTGATCAGGGCCGTGCTGCCTTCCACCACACGCACTACGGGCTGGCTGGGGTAGGGGGCCACCGCCTGCAGCGCCGCCAGCGTGCTGCGCAGGTCGTTGGGGGCGTGCTCGCCGTCAATCAGCAGCCAGTCGTAGCCGGCGGTGGCGGCGGTTTCTGCCAGGTAGGGGACTGCCATCGAGAGCCAGAGGCCGACCTGGGGCTGGCGCGCGGCCAGAGCGGATTTGAAGGGGTTGTATGCAGGCATGGCGTTCAGTCTAGCTGGCCCTGGCAGACGTATTTGGTGTGCAGGTAGTCGTCGAGTCCGTGCGTGGAGCCTTCGCGGCCGTAGCCCGATTCCTTGACGCCGCCGAAGGGCGCGGCCTCGGCGGCGAGCGCGCCCGCGTTGATGCCGACGATGCCGGTCTCCAGGGCATCGGCCACGCCTGCGCTGCTGGCGCAGGCCGTGGAGCGGCTCAAGGCGCGCTCCAGCCGCACCACCGTGCTGATCGAGGAGGGCGACCTCACGCACCTCCTGCCGAAGCTGCGGCTGGGCGAGCTGGACCTGTTCGTGGGCCGCCTGGAGCCCGGCTACGCCGCCCCCGACCTGGAGACCGAACCGCTGTACGAAGACCCGATGGTGGCGGTGGCGCGCCCCGGCCATCCGCTCGCGCGCAAGCGTGCTGTGCAGTGGGCCGATGTCGCCGCGCAGCCTTGCGTGCTGCCCCCGCCCTGGGCCTCGCTGCGCGTGAAGCTCGCGCAGCAGTTCTTCGCCCGCGGCCTGCACCCGCCGGCGGATATTGTCGAATCGGCCTCGTTCCTGTCGCAGATCACCTTCGTGCACCAGCGCGGCGCCGTGGCGTTCATGGCGCGCACGGTGGCCCGGCATTTCGAGCGGCTGGGCATGGTGGCGGTGCTGAAGATCTCCGTGCGGGTGGATCTGCCGCCGGTGGGGCTGATCACCCTGCGCGGCCAGCCCATGACGCCAGCGACGGCGGGGCTGGCAGAGTGTTTGCGGGCGGTGGTGGCGAACAGCCTGAAGAACCCCAAGTCCCCGCTCTTGCGGGTGCGCTGATGCTCAGGGGTACCCCAGCATTTCAGGTGAGGCCGCAGGTCACGCTTGCTGCGCAGCTCCCTGGCCGGCCTGCCAGCGCTGGCGGTTCTTCTGCACCTCCCGCGCCACCTGGGCGCGCTGGCGGCTGTAAATCTTCTCGATGTTCTCGTGCCACCCGAGCATGATCCACGGCTGGTTCGCGGCGATGCGGGCCAGGGCCTGTTCCACCTGCTCCTTCTTGCCTGGCAGCGTGACGCTGGCGTCGCGCCACTTGAGCACCAGCGCGTGGGTTTCGCCCGCTGGAATGACGTAGTACAGCTTCTTCTTCGTGACCTGCGGGTGGGCCCAGAGCAGGTCATTGAGGTTGCGCAGGTCCAGGTTCAGCCACTGGCTGCGCAGCAGGGGTTGGTGGTGAGCGTCCAGCCGCCGATGCGCAGCGCCCCGGGCGCGCGGGCCTCCTGCTGGACGATGCGCGACACCACGGGCAGGGGGCCCCACTCGGCCGCGCGCACCACGGACGGGTGGCTCTCCGGCGCGCGCATGCGGCGCAGCGCGATGAAGCCCCACAGCCCCGCGCCCAGCATGGCCGCCCCCGTGAGGCCCAGCAGCCACCAGCCGCTGGTGCGGAAGTCGTGCAGGTCCACCATCAGGGGCAGGAACTGCGCGCGCAGCGCCTGGGCGCGAGGGTGGCTGAACAGGCGCTGGTCCACGCTGGACTCGGTGTGCTTGATTTCCCCCACCAGATCAAGGCCGGGCCGGCCTTCGCCGGTGGCTTTCACCAGCACGAAGCGTTCGCCCACGCGGGCGGCGTAATAGTGGCCCGAGACGCTGCGCCCGGTCTCCACACCGCGCCGCTTGCGCACTGTGATCTCCTCGATGCCCGTGTCCAGCATTTCGTCGGCGCGCACGCGGATCCAGTGCGGGGCATTGGTGTCGTTGACTGACAAGCTCGCCAGGCGCTGCGGCGTGACGGTGGTCGGCCCCCGGAAGAACTCGCGCAGGTAGGGGCCCTGCGAGGCCAGCCAGGCTATTGCCGCCGCCAGGGCCAAAGCCGCGACGATGCAGCGGTTGCGGCTGGTGCGATGGGCTTGCGCCAGCAGCCAGGATGGGGGTGTGGCCATGGGAATCCTTTTTTTGTAAGGGCTCCACCTTGAGCAGGTCTTGGCCCCCGGCGATTATGGCGGCGGCGGCCCTGCCCGGCGGCCAGGTTTCGAGGAGGCTGGGGCACCGGTAGGGAGCGTGGGTGCCGATGGCGCCTGGCCGCGCACCGCCTGCCGAAAGGCCGCAGAAAGCGCATCCAGCGCATCGCGCGGCCGACCATGCTGCGCGCGGGAGTGGAGCAGCACGGGCAGGCGCGGCAGATCGGGCAGCCCGAGCCTCGGGCCCACGTCGACCGCGCCGAACGGCAGCATGCGCGGAGCCAGTGCCGCCACGCCCAGGCCTGCCATGACGGCTGCGGCCACCGCTGCCACGCCGCCGCCCACGAAGACTTCCGTCCAGGGCACTCCGGCGGCGTCGAGGTGCTGAGCGGCCAGGGCGCGCACGCCGCAGGGCTCCGCCAGCGTGGCCAGTGGCAAGGGTTCGCCCGCGCGGGGCTGCCAGCCTGGCGAGGCGAACCAGCCCAGCTTCTCTTCGGCGAGCACTTCGCCGTCGTCGCGTCCCGCGTGCAGGCGGACGATCACCGTATCGAGTTCGCGCCGGTCGAAGCTCTGGAGCAG
>JASLFM010000257.1 GCA_030150585.1 Acidovorax sp. | reverse complement strand
GCGCCTGGCCTGCTGCGGCTAACGCGTACAGCGGCTTTGGGCAATCATTGGTAGCATCCCACATTTGTTGCCAAGTGCAACGGCCCCAGGCGCAGGCCAGGGGCGCGGGTAGATACACAATCACGGAGACATGGGCAGATGGGCTTTGACCGACTGAGGATTGGTACGCGCCTGGTGATGGCGTTCGGCATATTGGCATTGCTCGTCGCGGTGCTCATGGTGGAAGCCTGGGTCGGCATTGACCATGCCGAAGCGGCGTACAAAGGCGCCATGGCCGCCGGCCAGGGACTGGATGCCGCCCAGCGCCTGCCCATGGAAAAAGCGATGCTGGCCGCGCATGCGGATCTGCAGAGTGTGCAGCTGTGGATTACCGTGCTGGGCGGGGCCGTGTTCGTGGTGGCGTTGGTTGCCTTCGTGTCGCTGCGCCGCGGCATCGTGGAGCCGCTGAACCAGGCGATCCTGATCGCGGAAACGGTGGCGGCGGGCGATCTGAGCCAGGAGTTCAGCTCCGACCTGCGCGGCGATTTCGGCCGGCTGCTGGGGGCCTTGGGCACCATGGAGGACACGCTCACCGAGCTCGTCTCGAACATCAAGGAGTCCACCGACGCGATCAGCGTGAGCGCGGGCGAAATTGACGCGGGCAATACCGACCTGTCGCGCCGTACCGAGGACCAGGTGAGCGCGCTGACCGAAACCGCGGCCAGCATGGAGCAGCTCACGGCCACCGTGCGCCAGAACGCCGACCGCGCCCGCTCGGCCAGCGGCCTGGCCGTGAATGCATCGGCCACGGCCGAGCGCGGCGGCAGCGTGGTGAGCGAGGTCGTGCAGACCATGCAGGCCATCAGTGGCAGTTCGCGCAAGATCGTGGACATCATCCAGGTGATCGAGGGTATTGCCTTCCAGACCAACATCCTCGCACTCAATGCCGCCGTGGAGGCAGCGCGCGCGGGCGAGCAGGGCCGGGGCTTTGCCGTGGTGGCGGGTGAGGTGCGCAACCTCGCGCAGCGCAGTGCCGTGGCCGCGCGCGAGATCAAGGCGTTGATCCAGCAGTCCGTCGAGCAAGTCGAGAGCGGCGCGGGCCTCGTGGGCCAGGCGGGCAGGACCATGGAAGAAATCGTGCAGGCCGTGGGCCAGGTTTCCGGCCTGCTGGGCGAAATCTCGCATGCACTGGCCGAACAGAGCGAAGGTATCGGGCACGTGAACCAGGCCGTGGCCCACATGGACGGCGCCACCCAGCAGAACGCGGCCCTCGTGCAACAGGCCGCCCAGGCGGCCGCAGCGCTCAGCAGCCGGGCGCGTGAACTGGAGCGGGCCGTCGGCGCATTCAAGCTCGATGACGACGAGGCCCCTAAGCCCGCTGCCGCACTGCAGTTGACGGCGGCTTGAGGCGCTTGGCGCTGGAGGGGCTCAGAGCCCCAGCGCCTGCAGGCTGCCCCGCCCCTCGCGTACGACGAGCGGGTCACCGCCCAGGACCATGGGCGTGAGGTCCAGCACGGTGGTGGGCTCGAGCGGGCAGGCGCCCGCATCCACCACGGCGTCGATCTGGTGCTCGTAGCGTGCGCGGATCTCGCGCGGGTCGTTGAGCGGCTCGGTCTCACCCCCGGGGATCAACGTGGTGGCCAGCAGCGGCGCGCCGTGCAGTTCCAGCAGCAGCGACAGACCCTTGCGGTCGGGTACGCGCAGGCCGATGGTCTTGCGCTGCGGATGGCTGACGCGGCGTGGCACTTCCTTGGTCGCGTCGAGGATGAAGGTGTAGGGTCCGGGCGTGGCGAGCTTGAGCAGCCGGTACTGCCGGTTGTCCACGCGGGCGTAGCTGGCCAGCTCCGAGAGGTCGCGGCACAGCAGCGTGAGGTGGTGCTTCTCATCCACCTGGCGGATGCGCCGCAGCCGGTCCACGGCGGCCTTATCGTCGAGGTGACACACGAGCGCATAGCTCGAATCGGTGGGCACGGCCAGCACGCCACCCTTGCGCAGCATCTCGGCGGCCTGCTTGAGCAGCCGCGGCTGCGGGTTGTCGGGGTGGGCTTCGAAGTACTGGGCCATGGCGCGGCGCGGTTCAGGCGGCGGGCTGCACGCGGCCGGCCAACAGTTCCCAGACCGGCGTGAGCCCGGAGGGCAGCGGCGGCAGCGCGCCCAGGTCGGTGTGCGACTCGTCAGGGCTGTGGAAGTCGCTGCCGCGCGAGGCTGCGAGGCCGAATTCCTTCGCCATGGCCGCGTAGGTGGCGTACTCGGGCTCGGTGTGGCTGCCGGTGACGACCTCCACGCCCTCGCCGCCGTGCTGCTTGAACTCGGAGAACAGTGCGTACTCTTCGTTGGCCGTGAACTTGTAGCGTGCCGGGTGCGCGATGACGGCCAGGCCACCGGCCTGGCGAATCCAGCGCACCGCATCGCCCAGCGCGGCCCAGCGGTGCGGCACGTACCCCGGCTTGCCCTCGGTGAGAAAGCGGCGGAAGACCTCGGGCGTATCGCGGCAGACGCCGGTCTCCACGAGGAAGCGCGCGAAATGCGTGCGCGAGATCAGCTCGGGGTTGCCCACGTAGCGCAGCGCGCCCTCGTAGGCCCCATGGATGCCCGCCGCGGCGAGCTGGCGCGACATCTCTTGCGCGCGCTCGCCCCGACCGCCGCGCGTGGCGTGCAGCCCCTGCGCGAGCTGCGCATCGTCGGCGTCGAACCCCAAGCCCACGATGTGCACGGTGACGTTGGCAAACGTCACGGAGATCTCGGTGCCCGTCAGGTAGGCCATGCCTTCGGCGCGCGCGGCGGCGGCGGCACGGTGCTGGCCGCCGATCTCGTCATGGTCGGTGAGCGCCCACAAGTCCACGCCGTTCGCACGGGCGCGCGCCGCCAGGGTCTCCGGCGTGAGCGTGCCGTCGGAAACCACGGAGTGGCAGTGCAGGTCGGCGTTGGTGTAGATGGGCACGATGTCATTGTAGGGGGGAGGGCCCGGCAGCGTCGGCGGGCGGGGTTTCGCGTGCGCGACGCGCTCCGCCCATGGTGGCGTGGCGTTTGGGGGAAAATATGTAAAAAAAAGTTCACGCCACTCTGGTATGGCGCGTTAATACGGACTCTGCCTCATCTGGATTTACAGGCTTCCCATGACCTTCAACAACCTCTCCGTCGGCCGCAAGCTGTGGGCCATCATCATCGGTCTCATGGCCGCCATGCTAACCCTGACCGTGGGGCTGCAGATACACATGGCGCGCGTGGAGTCCGAAACTGCGCGCATCGTGCAGGCCAACGAGAACCGCATCGCGCTCGCCCTGCGCTGGAAGGGCATGACGGAACTCGCGGTGGAGCGTGTCGTGATTGGCGCGATCTCGTCGGACGAACGCTTGGGTGCGCGCCTGCAGTCCCAGGTCAAGGCGGGCATCGAGGCCATCACGGGCATCCAGAAGCAGATCGTGGAGGCCGCCGTGACGGCCGAGGACAAGGCGCAGCTCGAACGCATCGCGGCCGAACGCGCCACCGTGCTCAAGATCACGGCAGACGTGCAGAAGACGCGTGCCGACGGCGACATCGCGGGCGCCCAGCGCATGGTGGACGAAGCCCTGCTGCCTGCGGTGGCCAAGTACATCGGCGCGCAGGGAACCTTCGTGGAACAGCAGCAGCGCCAGCGCGAGCAGGCCAAGGCCGATGGGCAGGAGCGCCGCACGGTGGCCGCATGGATAGGCACCGGCGTCGCGGTGCTCGTGCTCGCCGTGGGCGTGGTGCTTGCCTGGCTCACGGTGCACTCCGTCACCGAGCCGCTGGACCGCGCGGTGGGCCTGGCGGACCAGATCGCCGAGGGGGACCTCACGGCCGACGTGCATGATGAGCGCAAGGACGAGCTGGGCCACCTGCTGCGCTCGCTCTCGGCCATGGCGGCGCGGTTGCGCGGCGTGGTGGGCGAGGTGCGCTCGGGCGTCGAGTCAGTCTCGTCCGCGTCGAGCCAGATCGCCACGGGCAACCAGGACCTGTCCGCGCGCACCGAGCAGACGGCCGCCAACCTGCAGGAGACGGCGGCGAGCATGGAGCAGCTCACGGCCACCGTCACCCAGTCGGCCGACACGGCGCGCCAGGCCAACCAACTGGCGGCCAACGCCGCGCAGGCGGCCGAGCGGGGCGGCGAGGTGGTGGGCCAGGTGGTCGCCAGCATGCAGCACATCACCGAATCGAGCCGCAAGATCGCCGACATCATCGGCGTGATTGACTCCATCGCCTTCCAGACCAACATCCTCGCGCTCAACGCGGCTGTGGAGGCCGCACGCGCGGGCGAGCAGGGCCGGGGCTTTGCCGTGGTGGCGGGCGAAGTGCGCAGCCTGGCGCAGCGCAGCGCCGAGGCCGCCAAGGAAATCAAGGGCCTGATCACGACCAGCGTGCAGAGCGTCGAGTCGGGCTCGCAGCAGGTGGGCCAGGCGGGCCAGAGCATGAGCGAGATCGTGCACAGCGTGCGCCGCGTGAGCGACCTGATCGCCGAGATCACGGCCTCGTCCACCGAGCAGCGCGACGGCATCGCGCAGGTGAACGTGGCCGTCACCAACCTCGACCAGATGACCCAGCAGAACGCAGCGTTGGTGGAGGAGTCCAGCGCCGCGGCCGCCGCAATGCGCGACCAGGCGCAGCGCCTGTCCGAGGTGGTGTCGATGTTCAACGTGGGCGCGGGCGCCGTGGTCCGCGCTGCGGCGCCGCTGCGTTCGCCCGCCGCGCCCGCCAGGGCCCCGGCAGCCCCCGTGGCGCCGCGCAAGGTGGCGGCTGGAGCCGCCACC
>JASLFM010000545.1 GCA_030150585.1 Acidovorax sp. | reverse complement strand
AAACCCGAATGTAGACCACCCGCGCTGGAGCCAGGCCACAGAGCGCCGCATCGGCGAGGATGGCCTGTTCGCCAAGAAGCGCAAGACGCTGCTGTTCAATGGCTACGAAGCCCAGGTGGGGCAGCTCTACGCGGGCATGGATCTGCAGAAGAACTACTGAGCCCGACGTATGCGCTTGCGCCCCCTGCTGCTGCGCCCGTGGGCCAAGCCCGCGGTGTTCGCACTGTGCCTGCTGCCCTTCGCCTGGCTCGTGGCGGCTGCCGTGGGCGACCATCTGGGCGCCAACCCGGCCGAGGCGCTGGAGCGCTCGCTGGGCGACTGGACCCTGCGCTTTTTGTGCCTGGTGCTGGCCGTTACGCCGCTGCGGGTGCTGACGGGGACACCCCAACTTGCGCGCTTTCGGCGCATGCTGGGGCTGTTCGTGTATTTCTACGGCGTGCTGCACCTGCTAGCCTACGCCTGGTTCGACATGGGCTTCGTGCTAGAGGATATCCTGCGCGACATTCCGAAGCGGCCCTTCATCCTGGTGGGCACGCTGGCACTGGTGCTGCTTACGCTGATGGCCGCCACGTCGTTCAACCGTGCCATCCGCTGGCTGGGCGCCGCGCGGTGGCAGGCGCTGCACCGCACCGTGTACGCGGTGGCGGGCCTGGCCGTGCTGCATTTTTTTTGGATGCGTGCGGGCAAGCACAACTTCGCCGAGGTGGCGGTGTATGCCGCCATCCTCGCGCTGCTGCTGGGCTGGCGTGTATGGCACCGCTGGCGCCGGGTGCCGGCCGCCGCCAGGACGGCATCCTGATGCTATGAAAAACGAAGCTGCTGGCGCTTGCCCGGCAGGCGCTAGCGGCCGATTTCTCCCTTATCCGTTCACGGCGCGCAGCGGTGGGCGCAGTTGGCGGGTGACCGGGTCGATGTGCGCCGTGGGGATCTGGTAGGCCCGGTCGTCGAACAGGTCGATGCCGCACTGCAGGTTCTCGATCCAGTCGAAGAAGGCGCTGATGGCGGGCTGGCCCATGATGGGCGCGCCATGCTGGGGAACAAGCATGGCGATATCGAGCTGGCGCGCCATGCGTGCCCACAGGCGCAGGATCTTGTTCGACACCATGTAGCGGCGATGGAAGCCTTCCATGCGCGGGATGTGCGGGCCCAGATCGGTCACGGGTACGCGGGCCTCGGCGCCTGACATCAGCGACACGCCCAGGTCGCCCGTGAACAGGATGCGGCTCACGGGGTCGTAGAAGTGGAAGTTGCCCTCTGAGTGCATGAAGTGCGCAGGCAGCAGCACCAGCTCATGGCGCCCGAGCGGCAGGTGGCCGCCGCTGTCGGGCACGCCGATCACGCGGTTCTCGGTCTTGCCGACCTTTGTGAAATGCGGGGCGAAGCGCTCCCAGATGCGCGAGATGACGAGCGTGGCACGCGTGCTCGTCATCCAGCGGTCCAGCGACGCGATGATGTCCGGGTCGGCATGCGAGGCGATGAGGTACGAGAGCTTCTGCGGCGCGAAGTGCCGCGTCATGCCCATGAACAGCTCGTTGAAAGCCAGGTTGCCGCCCGGATCGATGATGGCGCCCGTGTCGTCGTCGACGATCAGGAACTGGTTGGCCTGCACCGCCTGTCCATCCTCCTCGATGAGGTCCGTGAACATCAGGCAGGCGTGGTGGGGGTCGCGATAGAGTTCGATGGGGGCCATGTCGCTGCTGCGGTGCAATAAAACCCCAATGTATGACGGACCTCAAGGCGGCCGTTTGACGAAGGTCAAGCGGCCCGCCGGTTGTCATGGGCCCGTCATGGCAGCAGTTTTTCGGCCTGGAAGGTGTCGGCAGCGCTCTCGCGTGCGCGGATGACCTGGGCCTTGTCCCCGTCCACCAGCACCTCGGCCGCGCGGCCGCGCGTGTTGTAGTTGCTGGCCATGGAAGCGCAATAGGCACCGGCAGAGAGCACGGCCAGCCGGTCGCCGGGCTGTACGGCCAGGGCGCGGTCACGGCCGATCCAATCGCCGCTCTCGCACACGGGGCCGACCACATCGTAGGTGGTGGCTGCGCCAGCGCGCACGTGCACCGGCACGATGCCGTGGAAGGCCTGGTACATGGCCGGGCGCGGCAGGTCGTTCATGGCGGCGTCGATGATGCAGAAGTTCTTCTGCTCGCCGGGCTTGAGGTACAGCACCTCGGTCAGGCACACGCCGGCATTGCCGACGAGCGAGCGACCGGGTTCGATCATGAACTGGCGGTCGCCGTAGCCGCGCGCGTCGAGCTTGGCGAAGAGTTGGGCCCACAGCGCATCGGCTGCGGGCGGGGTGTCGCCGTTGTAGTTGATGCCCAGGCCCCCGCCGAAGTCGATGTGGTGGATGGGAATACCAGCGGCCTCAATCTCCTGCACGAGGTCTAGCACGCGGTCCACGGCGTCGAGGTAAGGCGCCACCTCGGTGATCTGTGAACCGATGTGGCAGTCGATGCCCACCACGCGCAGGCCGGGCAGCGTGGCGGCGCGTTGGTAGGTGGCCAGCGTGCGCTCGTGCGCCACGCCGAACTTGTTGCCCTTGAGGCCCGTGGAGATGTAAGGGTGGGTTTTGGGGTCCACGTTGGGGTTCACGCGGATGCTCACGGGGGCCGTCTTGCCGGCCTGTTGGGCGACAGCGCTGAGCACCTCGAGCTCGGCCTCGCTCTCCACGTTGAAGCAGCCGATGCCGGCGTCGAGCGCCTGGCGCATTTCGGCACGGGTCTTGCCCACGCCAGAGAAGATCACCTTTGCCGGGTCGCCGCCAGCGGCCAGCACCCGGGCGAGTTCGCCGCCCGAAACGATGTCGAATCCGCAGCCCGAGCGCGCGAACAGCTGCAGCACGGCGAGCGACGAGTTGGCCTTCATGGCATAGCAGATCTGCACCTTGCGGCCCGCGAAGCCGCGCTGGTAGGCCGCAAGCGCTTCCAGCATGGAGGCCTTGGAATACACATACAGCGGCGTGCCGTGGGCGTCGGCCAAGTCGGCGAGGCGGGTGTTTTCGATGTACAGGTCTTCGCCCCGGAAGGCGACGTGGGGGTGCCCGGGCAGGGTGGTGGCGGTCATTCGGTGTCTGGTTCGGTAAAGGTGCCGGCGGGGGCCGGTGCGGAGCCGGGCTTGAGGGTCTGGGGCAGGGTGGCGCGCTCGCTGGCTGCCGGGTCGGTGGGCAGGTACAACGGGCCGCGCTGCCCGCAGGCAGCCAGGTTCGCGAGGGCCGCCGCACTCGCAGCAAGGGCAATGGTCCTGACTAGAATTTGGGAGGCTCTCAACATGCGCAAATTGTATGACCGACCTTGAATTCATGGACCGTGCCGAAAAACTGCTGCTGGCGGTGGAGCAAGGCTGCGACCGCCTCAACGAAGAAACCGATGCGGACCTGGATGCGCAGCGCTCGGGAGGCATGGTGACACTCACGTTCCCCAATCGCAGCCAGATCGTGATCAACCTGCAAAAGCCGCTGCACGAGGTATGGATGGCCGCCCGCGCGGGTGGCTTCCACTACCGTTTCGATGGCGAGCGCTGGATGGATACCAAGGGGGCAGGGGAGTTTTTCACGCACTTGAGCCGGTGCGCGACCGAACAGGCCGGCTTGGCTCTGGGGTTTACCGCCTGAAGCGCCCGTCCGGCGAAACAGCCCCCATGGCTGGGGGCTGTTGTGCTCAATGGCGGAAGAGGTCGAGGATGCGGTTGCGCTCCTCGGTTGCCGGCGGTGCCACCGGGGCTGGTGCATTGCCGCCGCTGGCGGGCGCCGGATTGTCCTGCAGGCCCACGCTCGCCACGCCCGCGTTGCGCGCATATTCGTCGTAGAACCATTCGCCGCCCACGTTCACCACGCCCGGCGGTACGGGCAGCTCGGCCACGGGCACGCCTTTGAGCGCCTTCTCCATGAAGCCGATCCAGACCGGCAGGCTCAGGCCGCCGCCCGTTTCGCGGCTGCCGAGGTTGCGCGGCGTGTCGTAGCCGATCCAGGTCACAGCCGTGAGCGTGGGTTGGAAGCCGGCGAACCAGGCATCCACCGAATCATTGGTCGTGCCGGTCTTGCCATAGAGGTCGGGGCGCTTGAGCGTAGCCTGCGCGCGCGCGGCCGTGCCGGTGCGCGTCACCTCGTTCAGCAGGCTGTCCATCACGAAGGCATTGCGGGCATCGATGGCGCGGGGCTGGTCCTGCAGTGCGGGCGGTGTGAATTCCGAAAGCACGCGGCCCTTGTGGTCGGTCACGCGCGCGATCAGCCAAGGATTGACGCGGTAGCCGCCATTGGCGAACACCGAGTAGGCGGTGGCCATCTGCATGGGGGTGACCGAGCCCGCGCCCAGCGCCATGGTGAGGTAGGCGGGGTGCTTGTCCGCATCGAAGCCGAAGCGGGTTACCCATTCCTGGGCGTTCTTTGCGCCGACGGCCTGCAGGATGCGGATGGAGATCATGTTCTTGGACTTGGCCAGGCCCGTGCGCAGCGTCATGGGGCCGTCGTACTTGCCGTCGTAGTTCTTGGGCTCCCAGGGCTGGCCGCCGGTGGTGCCTGCATCGAAGAACAGGGGCGCGTCGTTGACCACGGTGGCGGGCGTGAAGCCCTTTTCGAGCGCGGCCGAGTAGATGAAGGGCTTGAAGCTCGAGCCGGGCTGGCGCCAGGCCTGAGTCACGTGGTTGAACTTGTTTTTGTCGAAGTCGAAGCCGCCCACAAGCGCGCGAATGGCGCCGTTGCGTGGGTCGATGGCAACGAAGGCGCCGTCCACGACGGGCAACTGCGTTATTTCCCAGGTGTTCTTGGGCGTCTTCACGACCCGGATCACCGCGCCGCGCCGGATCTTGATGTTGGGCGGTGCCTTGTCGCTCAGGCCCGACTGTGCGGGCTTGAGCCCGTCGCCCGTGATTTCCAGCGTGTCCCCGTCAGCCCTGGCCGCCACGATCTTGCGGGGGTTGGCGTCGAGCACCACGGCCGAGAGCACATCTCCATTGTCGGGGTGGTTGGCCAGGGCGTCGTCGATGGCATCCTCGACCTCGTCGGGCTTGGTGGGCAAGTTGACGAACTTCTCCGGTCCGCGGTACTGCTGGCGGCGCTCGTAGTCCATGATGCCGCGCCGCAGCGATGTATATGCAGCGTCCTGCTCGCCCGCATTGAGGGTGGTGTAGACGTTGATGCCGCGGGTGTAGGCCTCATTGCCGTACTGCGCGAAGATCAGCTGGCGTGCCATTTCGGCCACGTACTCGGCATGCACGCGGGTGTTGTTGCTGCCGGTACGGATCTTCAGGTCTTCCTGCTTGGCGGCAGCGGCCTCCTGCGCGGTGATGAAGCCATTCTCCTGCATCCGCTCGATGATGTAGAGCTGGCGTACGCGCGCGCGCTTGGGGTTGCTGATGGGGTTGTAGGCCGATGGCGCCTTGGGAAGGCCTGCAAGCATCGCGGCCTCGGCAATCGAGATGGACTTCAGTGGCTTGCCAAAATACGCCTCGGATGCCGCGGCAAAACCGTAAGCGCGATTACCCAGATAAATCTGGTTCATGTAAATCTCGAGAATCTGGTCCTTTGTCAATAGATGCTCGAGCTTGAATGTAAGTAATATTTCGTAAATCTTCCGTGTAAATGTTTTTTCCGATGAGAGATAAACATTGCGCGCCACCTGCATCGTGATGGTTGAGGCGCCCTGGCTCTTGACGCGGCCGAGGTTAGCCAGACCGGCGCGCAGCATGCCCTTGTAGTCGACGCCGCCGTGCTGGAAGAAACGCGCGTCCTCGATCGCGAGCACGGCGTCCTTCATGACCTTGGGAATGTCTTGGATGGGGGTCAGGTTGCGCCGCTCTTCACCGAATTCGCCGAGCAGAGCGCCTTCGGTGGAATACACCCGCAGCGGCAGCTTGGGCCGGTAGTCCGCGAGATCGGAAACGTCGGGAAGATTGGGGTAGGCCATGGCCAGCGCCACGGCGATGACGAGCACGATCGCCAGCGCACCGGCCAGGGCCAGACCACCCGCCCACAACAGGCCCTTCAGGAGCCAGCGCTGCCAATGAGGGCGCTGGGGGGCGCGCGGTGTCGAAGATTTCTCGGGCGGTGAGGAGGGCATAACGCTCCAGGCAGAAGGGGAGAGGCATTATAGAAATGCGACCTTCCCGTTCCCATGTGGTGCACGCGGCCATGCCGTGCACTGGCCCCGATAACGCTCATGCGCAGGTTTGCATGCCCCGGTGGCGTGGAAAAGATCGTCTGCTTTTGACAACGCCCGGCGCCGCGCGAAGGGGCGAAAATCTTTGCTGGAGAACTATCTTACTGATAGCATTCATGTGAAGTGTTAAGTATTGTTGCGGTATTTACGCAAGTTTCGGAGGGCCAATCTTGATCTCACTGGGGTCTTTGTTTAGTCGCCAGCCCGCGCCGCTGCTGGGTATCGACATCAGCTCCTCGAGCGTCAAGCTGGTCGAGTTGGGGCGCGACAAAGCCGGCGGATTGGTGCTCGAGCGCTGTGCCATCGAGCCCCTTGAGCGGGGCTGGATCACGGACGGCAACATCGAGAAATTCGATGAGGTGGCCGAGGCGCTGCGCCGGCTGGTCAAGAAGAGCGGCACGCGCACCAAGAATGTGGCGCTGGCCCTGCCTCCGTCCGCCGTGATCACCAAGCGCATCTCCCTGCCCGGCGGTATGTCCGAGCAGGAGCTCGAAGTGCAGGTGGAATCGGAGGCGAATCAGTACATTCCGTTCTCGCTCGAGGAAGTGAGTCTCGACTTCTGCATCATCGGGCCGACGAAAAACGCCCCGGGCGATGTGGATGTACTCATCGCGGCCTCGCGCCGCGAGAAGGTGCAGGATCGCCAGGGCCTGGCCGAGGCGGCGGGCCTCAAGCCCGTCGTCGTGGACATCGAATCGAATGCCGCGCGTCTCGCTGCCGGCCGATTGATCGAAGCCCTGCCGAACCGGGGCGTGGATGCCATGGTGGCACTGTTCGAGGTGGGCGCGCTTACCACCAGCATGCAGGTCATTCGTAACGAAGAGGTCCTGTACGATCGCGACCAGGCGTTCGGTGGAGCACAGCTCACGCAGCTCATCGTGCGCCAGTACGGCTTTTCTTCCGAAGAGGCGGAGGCGAAGAAGCGCAATGGCGACCTTCCCGAGGACTACCAATCGGCCGTGCTGCGCCCCTTTGTGGAAAGTCTGGCGCAGGAAATTGGCCGTGCACTGCAGTTCTTCTTCACCAGCACGCCCCACAACCGGGTCGACCACATCATGCTGGCTGGTGGCTCTGCGCCGCTGCCGGGCTTGACGGAAGCCGTCACCCAGCAGACGGGCTTCGCGTGCAGCACCATCAATCCCTTCGATGGCATGGAGATCGGTAACGGGGTGCGTCTCAAAAAGATGGTGCGCGAGGCACCGTCCTACCTGACGTCCTGTGGCTTGGCCATGCGGAGGTTCCTGCAGTGATCCTGATCAACCTATTGCCGCACCGCGAGGCGGCGCGCAAGCGCCGCAAGGAAGCGTTCCAGGCGACGATGTTCGCGTCCTTTCTGCTGGGGCTGCTGATCGCGGGTGCGATCTATTGGTGGTTCCAGACCATGATCGAGGACCAGCAGGAGCGGAATGGCTTCCTGCAAAGGGAGATCAAGGTCCTCGAAGGCCAGATCAAGGAGATCGCATCGATCGAAGAAGAGATTGCGGCGCTGCGCGCACGCCAGAAGGCCGTGGAGGATCTACAGTCCGATCGCAACCTGCCGGTGCATTTGCTTAACGAACTGGTCAAGCAGTTGCCCGACGGTGTCTACATCACGAACCTGAAGCAGGCGGATCAGGTGATCACCATGCAGGGCATGGCACAGTCGAACGAGCGCGTCTCGGAGATGCTGCGCAATCTCGCCAGCAACACGCCCTGGTTCTCCAAGCCCGAACTGGTGGAAATTGTGGCGGCCAACGTCGCGCTGACGCCGCGCGACCAGCGTCGGGTTGCTTCATTCAATCTGCGCTTTCGCTTGATGCGAACCAGCGAAGCCCAGAAGGCCATGGACGGTGCAAGCGCTGCCGCATCGGGCAAGTAGGTGGAACATGGCCAAGAAAATCAAATCCCCCTCGATTGATATGGCGGCGCTGCAACAGCAACTGCAGCGGCAATTCAGCAACCTCGATCCCAAGGACCCGTCGCTGTGGCCCGTGGTGCCGCGCGTTCTTTTGTGCCTGCTGATTGCTGCCGGCGTGGCGGTTGCTTTGTGGTTTGCCAAACTCACTGACTATGAGGCCGAACTGGAGTCCGAGCGCGCCAAAGAAGTGGCGTTGCGCGAGGATTACCAGAAGAAGCTGGTGAAGGCGGTGAGTCTGGATGCGCTCAAGAAGCAGCGCGAGCAAATTCAGCAATACGTGGTGCAGTTGGAAAAGCAACTGCCGAGCAAGGCGGAAATGGCGGCCTTGCTGTCGGACATCAACCAAGCTGGTTTGGGGCGCAGCCTGCAGTTCGAGCTTTTCCGTCCCGGCCAAGTGGTGGTGCGTGAGTACTATGCGGAACTGCCAATCGCCGTGCGTGTGACAGGCAAATACCATGACATCGGGGCTTTCGCATCGGATATTGCCCACCTTTCGCGCATCGTGACGTTGAACAATATCGCGCTTGCCCCTGCAGCGAAGGATCCTGGCACATTGTCCCTGGATGCCACCGCTCGCACCTTCCGGTACTTGGATCCGGATGAAATCGAGGCCCAGCGCAAGGCATCCGGAGGGAAGAAATGAGCCGGATCATCAAAATCGTTGCCGTGGCTTGTGGTGCCGCGTCGCTGGTGGCCTGTGGCCCTTCGGGTGAGGAAGAGCTGCGCCAATGGATGGCCGAGCAGCGTGCCAGTGCCAAGCCACGGGTGACGCCGCTGACAGAGCCCAAGCAATTCCAGCCCCAGGATTATGTGGCCGATGGGGCTATTGAGCCCTTTAATGCGACCAAGCTGACGCAGGCTCTTCGCCGCGACTCGGCGCAGATCGCATCGAATGCCGCGTTGATTGCCCCGGAAATGGCGCGGCGCAAAGAACCCCTGGAGGCTTTTCCGCTGGATGCCATGGTCATGGTCGGCAGCCTGGATAAATCGGGTGTTCCTACTGCGCTTCTGAAGGTGGACAACTTGGTCTATCAGGTAAAGGTCGGAAATTACCTGGGGCAGAACTACGGAAAGATCATCAAGATCACGGAAACTGCCATTCAGCTGCGGGAAATTGTGCAGGACGCAACAGGGGACTGGATAGAGCGCATGGCGACGCTTGACCTGCAAGAGGGGAAGAAATGATGTTGAGAAATAACCGTATGTTCAAGCGCGGCGTAGCCTTGCTCGCTCTGTGGGCCGCAAGTACTCTGCCTGTTGCAGCCTGGGCCCAAAGCACTATCGAAGCGGTCACCGGTTCGGTGCAAGGTGGGGCCGAGGTGGTGAGGGTGGATCTTTCTCAACCGCTGGCTGCATTGCCCACGGGGTTCGCTATTCAATCGCCCGCCAGGATTGCTTTGGATCTGCCTGGAGCTGTCAATGCCATGGGGCGTTCCCTGGTGGAGGTCAATCAAGGCAATCTGAAGTCTGTGAATGTCGTGCAGGCGGGCGAACGTTCGCGATTGGTTTTGAACCTGAAGCAGCCGACTTCTTACAAGGCAGAGATCCAGGGAAGGTCGTTGCTGATCATTCTGGACCCTGTCGTTTCAAGCGCTGCAGCAGCGGCCGTGCAAGCACCGGTCGTGTTTTCGGAAAGCGGCAATAGTGAGACCTTGCCATTGCGCGACGTGGACTTCCGCCGTGCCCCTGACGGTGCTGGGCGCATCGTAGTCGGGCTGGCAAACAGCCAGGTGGGAGTAGATTTGCGTCCGCAGGGCAAGGGGCTGATTGTGGAGTTTCTTCGCTCCTCCCTGCCGGAAGGACTGCGCAGGAAACTTGATGTCGCAGATTTCGGCACACCGGTGCAGATGGTGACCACCACCCAGCAAGGTGAGCGTGTGCGGATGTTGATTGATGCCGTGGGGGACTGGGAGCACAACGCTTATCAAAGTGACAGTCAGTTTGTTGTCGAGATTCGCCAGAAAAAGATCGATTTGAACAAATTGACGCAAGGGCCAGGGTTTAGTGGTGAAAAGCTTTCTTTGAATTTTCAGAATATCGAGGTGCGCTCTTTGCTTCAGGTGATTGCGGATTTCACCAATTTCAATATTGTGACTTCCGATACTGTCACGGGCTCGCTGACGCTGCGACTGAAGGATGTCCCCTGGGACCAGGCATTGCAAATTGTCATGGATGCCAAGGGCTTGGGTATGCGGAAATCCGGTACCGTTTTGTGGATCGCTCCCAAAGATGAAATTGACGCTCGTACCAAGAAGGACTACGAAGCGGCGATTGCCATTCAGAAGCTGGAGCCCTTGAAAACACAGGCATACCAGTTGAATTACGCGAAAGCCGCAGATATGGTCACGCAGTTGACCGTATCCACTGGTTCTGGCGCGGGTGGATCATCGGCAACAAGGTTTCTCTCCGAGCGTGGCTCTGCCATCGCTGAGCCACGCACTAACCAATTGTTTGTG
>JASLFM010000524.1 GCA_030150585.1 Acidovorax sp. | reverse complement strand
GCGGTATCCGAAACGGCCGGCGTAGTTGTGCGCGGTGTGGAAGAAGCCGAGGTGCGAAAGCACTGCGCCTTTGGGGTGGCCCGTGGTGCCCGAGGTGTACATGATGCACGCGGGCGCCTGGTCGTCGAAGGGGGCCGCAAGTGTTGCGTCGCAGCCCATCGCCAGCAGGGCGGGGTAGTCCATTGCGCCCGGGCCGCCGGTCCAGGTTTCGCCTGCGTCGGCGCAGTAGACCACGGTACGCACGCTGGCGATGCGCTCGCGCGGCGGCAGGCGCGGGGCCAGCGATGCGTCGAGCACCAGGGCGCTTGCCGCGCATTGGTTGAGCATGTACTCCAGCTCCTGCGCGCTTTGCCGCATGCCGATGGGCACGGCCACGGCGCCCGCGCGCCATATGCCGAACAGCAGTGCGGTGAACTCGATGCGGTTGCCCATGAAGAGGGCCACACGCCCGCCCGCAGACACACCAGAGGCCCGCAGGCCCGTGGCGATGCGGTTGGCGATGCGGTCGAGTTCGGCATAGCTCCAGATGCGCTCTCCCTCCTCCAGCGCGGGAGCGTTGGCGCGCAGCGCCACGGTGGCGCGCAGCATGGCGTCGAGGTTGGCCGGGCGGGGCGCATGACAGGGCACGAGCCGGTCGCCATACAGCGCCTCGACGCGGGTGGTGGTGGGGGTGGGGCGGTCCATGGTCCTTCCTGGGGGCGGGGCTCGCATCAGCGGCGCGCGGCGGGCTCGCGCATGCGGACGGCGCCGTCAATGCGGACCACCGAACCGTTCATCATCTGGTTTTCCAGCACGGCGCGCACCATGTGGGCGAATTCGTCGGGCCTTCCCGGGCGGGGAGGGAAGGGCACGTCGTCGATCAGCGTGCGCCGTGTGTGGCCTGGAATCACCGCATACATGCCGGTTTCGAAGGTGCCGGGCGCGAGCGCCACCACGCGGATGCCGTGGCGCGCCAGCTCCCGTGCCAGGGGCAGCGTCATGGCGGCGACGCCGGCCTTGGAGGCTCCATACGCCGTCTGTGCCGACAGCGCTTCATACGCGGCGACCGAGGCGGTGTTCACGATCACGCCGTGCTCTTCGCCGTCGTCGCAGGCACCGCACTGCACCAGCGCCTCGCAAAACAGGCGGATGGTGTTGAAGGTGCCCGTGAGGTTGATGCCGATCACGCGGCGGAATGCGTCCATGGGGCGCGGCACGATGCGGCCGGTGGTCCGGTCGTGCTGGAACACGCGCGCCGGGCCGAGCACGCCGGCGCAGTTCACCAGGATGCGGGGCGGGCCCCAGTGCGCGCGCACCCGGGCAAAGGCTGCGGCCATGGCGTCGGCGTCGGCGACATCGCCCGGCAGCGGTAGCAGGTCGGCTGCCGCAGGCAGCGCCGACAGTGCTTCGGGCAGGTCGATGGCGGCCACGCGCGCGCCCTGTGCGCGCAGCATGTCAAGCGTGCCGCGGCCCAGGCCGGAGGCCGCGCCCGTCACCACCGCGATGGAGCCTTCGATGAGCATGGTGTTCTCTCTGTGCGCCTGATGCCCTAGAGGCGCGCCGGCATGCGCAGGCCGCCGTCCAGGCGGATCACTTCGCCGTTCAGCAGGGGGTTGAAGAGGATGTCCAGCACGAGGCGCGCGAACTCGTCCGGCTGCCCCGGCCGCGGGGGAAAAGGCGGCACGGCGGCGAATACCACCTCGCGCGAGGCTGGGGGCAGCCCCAAGGTCATGGGGGTCTCGAAAACGCCGGGAGCGATGCCCATCACGCGGATGCCGTGTTCGCCCAGCTCGCGCGCCAGCGGCAGCACCATGCCCGCGCACCCTCCCTTGGACGCGGCATAGGCAGCCTGGCCCACCTGCCCGTCGAACGCGGCGATGGAGGCGGTGTTGATGACGACGCCGGCCTGCGCCTGTGGGCCCTTGCGTGCCTCGATCATTTGCGGCACTGCGCAGCGGATCGCGTTGATGGTGCCGAGCAGGTTGACAGCGATCACCTGCTCGAACAAGGCGAGCGGCATGGCCTGCCCCTTGCGCACCACGCTGGCGGGCTCCGCCACGCCCGCGCAGTTGACGAGCACGTACACCGGACCGTGGGCGGCGCGGATCAGCTCGAAGGCGCGCTCCATCGCGGCATCGTCGCTCACGTCCACCGCGATCCGTGCGATGCCGTCGGCGGCGTCACAGCCTTCTGTACGGTCCAGTACGATGGTCTGTGCACCGCAGTCCCGCAGTGCACGCGCGGTGGCGGCGCCCAGGCCCGAGGCGCCGCCCGTCACCACGGCGACGCGCCCGGCCAGTCCTTGTGCGCAATCACGGGGCAGCATCGCGCGGCATCAGCTCGGGCGGTTCATCTTGCACGCCATGGGCGGCTCGGTCACGGCGCCATCCACCCGGGCGACCGTCTTCCAGCCCAGGCCGAGCCCCTCTGCGTCGTACTTCACGCCCTTTACGAGCTGGGTGATGTAGAGCGGGTGCGTTGCCTGGTGGTCCCCTGCGCGCATCTTGATCTTGCCAAAGGGCGAGTCGTATTCCATACCCTCCAGCGCACGCGCAATGGCAGCGACGTCATCGGCGTTGCCCACCTTCTCGATTGCCTTGGCCAGCATGTCCATCTGCACGAGGATGGAGGTGTAGTACAAATCCTCGCCGAAGTTCGCCTTGAAGTCCTTCTGCAGCTTCTCCAACTCGGGCTGCTTGTCCTCGACCGGTACGTTCGGATGCCAGGAAGAGATCTGCAGCACCGTGTCTTCACCGGCAGGGCCAATGGCCGTAGGCACCCCGAACAGGCCACCGTAATAGGTGATGTACTTGGTCTTCAGGCCCGCGTCCTTGCTGGCGCGCACGAGCAGCGCCAGATCGTTGCCCCAGTTGCCCGTCAGCACCGTATCGGCACCGGCCTGCTTGATTTTGAGGATGTACGGTGAGAAGTCCTTGATCTTGCCGAAGGGGTGGAAGTCGTCTCCCACGAACTCCACATCAGGGCGGGCCTTGCCGATCATGGCCTTGGCGTCCTTCGACACCTCGTGGCCGAAGCTGTAGTCCTGGTTGAGCAGGTAGATTTTCTTGATGGCCGGGGTTTTCGCCACGTAGTCGGCGATGGCGTGCATCTTCATGCGCTGGTGCGCCTCGAAGCGGAACATCCAGAAGCTGCACTTGGCCTCGGTCAACTCGGGGAGCGCCGAGCCATAGTTGAGATAGAGCACCCGCCTGTCGGGGTTGCGCTGGTTGTGCTTGTCGACCGCCGTGAGCAGAGCGCCCGCGATTCCCGAGTTCCCGGCCTGCACCATGAAGCGAATCTTCTGGTCGATGGTGCTGGTGAGGCCTGCCACGGCCTTGTTGGAGTCGCCGCCGTTGTCCAGCTGGGTGACCTCGAACTTGCGCCCGAGCACGCCGCCGCGCTCGTTGATGCGCTGGACGGCGTACAGCAGGGTCTTGGCTACCGTGGTTCCCGTGGAGGCTGTGGGCCCCGAGAAGGTGTCGATATGGGCCACCTTGATGGGAGGCTGCTGCGCCAGGGCAGTCAGCGTGGCACAGGTCAGCGCGGCGGCAATGCCAGCCAGGCGGAAAAAGCGATGCGGGCGCATGGGTTGTCTCCAGTGATTCCGTACACAGGGAATTTCTATGAGGTAATTTTGAGTTACTCTTTGGTAACTTCTGGCGAATGCTAAAACCCCGACCTTAGGCGGTCAAGCCATAAACTGACCCATACGCGACATATCCGGGATTCCCCGCCCATGAAACCTGCTTCTCGATCCAAGGCCCCGTCATCTGCATCTGCACGGTGGAACAACGCGCTCGCGGGTTCACCCGATCCGCGCGAGCTTCGCAAGCGTGCGCTGATCCTGGCTGCGGGCCGCGTCTTCAGCGACAAGGGTTTTCACAACACCACGCTGGACGACATCGCCGCGGCGCTCTCGGTCACCAAGCCGGCGCTGTACCGCTACGTGCAGAACAAGCACGAAATCCTCTATGAGTGCCACCGCATGGCCGTAGACATGGCCGAGGACGCGCTGGCCGAAGCGCGGCGGTTGCACGCGGCGCCACTGGCGGTATTGCGGGCCTTTGTGTCTCTCTACATCCGAAAGATGACCAGCGAGCTGGGCACCTGCGTGATGTTGACCGAGTACTACTCCATGACGCCGGAGCACAACGCGCTGATCCAGCGCAGGCGCAGGGTGATCGACGGCGATTTGCGGGCGCTGGTGGCCCAGGCCCTGGAGCGTGGCGACATCGCGCCCTGCGATCCCAAGCTGGCAGTGTTCTTCTTCATGGGCGCCATCAACAACATCAACCGCTGGTTTTCCGACAAAGGTCCCGTGGACGGCGAGGTCATCGCGGAAGCATTCGCCGAGCTGGCCCTCCGGAGCCTGGGGCCCGCGCAACCGCGGGCTTGATGCACTTGGACAGATGGAAAAAGAAAAACCCCTGATTCTTGCGAATCAGGGGTTTTTATCTGGTGCCGGAGAGATGAATCGAACACCCGACCTTCTCATTACGAATGAGCTGCTCTACCGACTGAGCTACACCGGCGAAGACTTGAATTATATACCGGAATGGTAGCTGGTTACACGCTCCACCTCATTTTTTGATCCGAGGATCACGCTCACGCGTTCGTGCAATTGCGTGGGCTGGATGTCGAGGATGCGCTGCTTGCCGTTCGTGGCCGCGCCGCCGGCCTGCTCGACGAGCCAGCCCATGGGGTTGGCTTCGTACATCAGGCGCAGCTTGCCGGGTTTGTGGGGTTCGCGCTTGTCCCAGGGGTACATGAAGATGCCACCGCGCGTCATGATGCGGTGCACGTCGGCCACCATGCTGGCGATCCAGCGCATGTTGAAGTCCTTGCCGCGCGGGCCCTCGGTGCCGGCCAGGCATTCGTCGATGTAGCGCTTCACGGGGGCGTCCCAGTGGCGCATGTTGCTCATGTTGATCGCGAATTCCTTGGTGTCCTCGGGGATGCGCACGTTCTCCTGGATGAGCACGAACGAGCCCTGCTCGCGGTCCAGCGTGAACATGGCCACGCCGTCACCCACGGTGAGCACCAGCGTGGTTTGCGGGCCGTAGATGCAGTAGCCCGCGGCGACCTGCTTGGTGCCGGGCTGCAGGAAGTCGTCCTCGGTCACGCCAGGGTGGCCTTCGGGCTTCTTGAGCACGCTGAAGATGGTGCCGATGCTCACGTTCACGTCGATGTTGGACGAGCCGTCGAGCGGATCGAACAGCAGCTGGTATTCGCCCTGCGGGTAGCGGTTGGGCACGAGGTAGATGCCGTCCATTTCCTCGGAGGCCATGGCCGCGAGGTGGCCGCCCCATTCGTTGGCTTCGATGAGCACTTCGTTGGCGATGATGTCGAGCTTCTTCTGCACCTCGCCCTGCACGTTTTCGCTACCCGCTGTGCCGAGCACGCCGCCGAGCGCGCCCTTGTTGACGGATTGGCTGATGCTCTTGCAGGCGCGGGCCACGACTTCGAGCAACAGGCGCAGTTGGGAGGGGATGAGGCCGTCGACGCGCTGCTGCTCGACGAGGTAGCGGGTCAGGCTGATGGTTTTTGCCATGGCGGTTCGTTCCTTGTTCAGTCGGCCGATTCAGTCGGCCAGTGCGCGCGTGACGACCTCGCGCACGTCGTTGGAGAGTTCGGCCTTGGCGGCCACGCGGGCGATGGCTTCGCGCGCTGCCGTGCGGTAGGGCTCGGCGAGCTTTTTCCAGCGGTCGAGCGCGCGCGCCAGGCGTGCTGCCACCTGCGGGTTGATCGCGTCGAGCTCGAGCACGCGCTCGCTCCAGAACACGTAGCCCGCCGCATCGGCGCGGTGGAAGGCCCCGGGGTTGGCGCTGCAGTAGCTGAAGATCACGCTGCGCGCGCGGTTGGGGTTCTTGAGGTTGAAGTCCGGGTGCTGCATGAGCTGGCGCACGGCGGGCAGCACGTTGCCGCCGCGGTCGGGAGCGCCTGCCTGCAGTGCGAACCACTTGTCAAGCACCAGGGCTTCGTCCTTGAAGAGCGCATGGAATCGCGCGAGCGCCTGCTGGGCGAGCGGGTGGCCGCTGCCGACCAGCGCGCCCAGGGCGTTGAAGCGGTCGGTCATGTTGCCCGCGTCCTTGAAGCGCTGGTAGGTCTTGCCGGGCCATACGGTATCGCCCGTGTGGCGTGCGGCCAGGCACAGCATGGCCAGGGCCAGGCCTGCGAGCGCACGGCGGCCGCTGGAGGCGGGGTCGGGCCGGTAGCCGCCGCAGTTCTGGTGCTCTTCCCAGGCCCACTGCCAGTCGTGCTCCAGCGCAAGCGCGAGCTGCTCGCGCATGGCTTCGCGCACGGCGTGCACACGCTGCGGATCGACCACGTCGAGCTGCTCGGCGATGTAGGTCTCGGAGGGCAGGGTGAGCACCAGTTCCTTGAACGCTGCATCGAGCGTTGGGTGGCGCAGCACGTCGCGCATGGCCTGCACGAAGGCGGGGGGCAAGAGGTTTTGGCCTGTAGCGCCCACCAGGTCTGCGCCACCAGCTATCGCATTGATAGCAATGCGCAGGGCCAGGCGCTGGCCTGCCTCCCAGCGGTTGAAGGCGTCGCTGTCGTGCGCGAGCAGAGTCAGCAGGGCGTCATCGCTGTAGCCATACTCCAGCACCACGGGGGCGCTGAAGTTGCGCAGCAGCGAGGGCACGGGTGCCGCGTCCACGTTGTCGAAGGTGATCGTCTGCGTGGCATCGCTCAGCACGACGGTGCGTGCCGTTCCGGGAATCGCCTCGCCGCTGGCGGCCAGCAGCCCCAGCGTGATGGGGATGACGAAGGGTTGCTTGTCGGACTGGCCCGGCGTGGGCGGGCAGCTTTGCGACAGTGTAAGCGTGTAGCTGCGCGCGGCGGCGTCGTACTGGCCGCTGGCCTGCACGCGCGGCGTGCCGGCCTGGCTGTACCAGCGCTTGAACTGGGGTAGCAGGCGGGCGAGGTCGCTGCCCGGGTTGGCGTCGGCAATGGATTGGGCGAAGTCGTCACAGGTCACGGCCTGGCCGTCATGGCGCTCGAAGTAGAGCTTCATGCCCTTCGCGAAGCCCTCGCGCCCCACGAGCGTTTGCATCATGCGCACAACCTCCGCACCCTTCTCGTAGATCGTGACGGTGTAGAAGTTGTTGATCTCGATGTAGCTGTCGGGCCGCACGGGGTGGGCCATGGGGCCCGCGTCCTCGGGGAACTGGGCGGTGCGCAGCACGCGCACATCCTCGATGCGCTTGACGGCGCGGGCCGAGGGGCTGCCTGCCAGGTCCTGGCTGAACTCCTGGTCGCGGAAGACCGTGAGGCCTTCCTTGAGCGAGAGCTGGAACCAGTCGCGGCAGGTCACGCGGTTGCCCGTCCAGTTGTGGAAATACTCGTGGCCCACCACGCTTTCGATGTTGGCGTAGTCCACGTCGGTCGCGGTGGACTGGCTCGCCAGCACGTACTTGGTGTTGAAGATGTTGAGGCCCTTGTTCTCCATCGCGCCCATGTTGAAGTCGCTGGTCGCGACGATCATGAAGCGCTCCAGGTCGAGCGAGAGGCCGAAGCGCGCCTCGTCCCAGGCCACGCTGGCCATGAGCGAGTTCATCGCGTGCTCGGTCTTTTCCAGGTCGCCTGGGCGCACGTAGACCTGCAGCAGATGGTCGCGGCCGCTGCGCGCGCGGATGCGCTGCTCGCGGGCCACGAGCTTGCCCGCGACCAGCGCGAACAGGTAGCAGGGCTTCTTGTGCGGATCGACCCATTGGGCGAAATGGCGGCCTTCGGGCAGATCGCCCTGGTCAACCAGGTTGCCGTTGGAGAGCAGCACCGGGTAGTCGGCCTTGCTGGCGCGCAGCGTGACGGTGTAGCTCGCCATCACGTCGGGCCGGTCCAGGAAGTAGGTGATGCGGCGAAAGCCCTCGGCTTCGCACTGCGTGAAGAACGTGCCCTGGCTCACGTACAGGCCCATGAGCTGGGTGTTCTTGGCGGGCGCGCAGGTGGTGAAAATTTCAAGTTCGAAGGGCTCGGTGCCCTCGGGCAGGTTCTCCAGTACGAGCTGGCCGCCTTCCATCTTGAACGATGTGCCGCCGCCGTTGACCATCACGCGCGCCAGGTTCAGCTCCTCGCCATCCAGGCGCAGCGGCTGGGCCGCCACGTCGGGGTTGCGGCGCAGGCGCATCTTGTTGAGCACGCGGGTCTTCGCAGGGTCCAGGTCGAACGTGAGGTCCACCGTGTCGATCCAGAACGCCGGCGGGGCGTAGTCGGCGCGGTGGATGGCCTGGGCTTGTCCTTCTCGCATCATGGCTGTGGTCTTTCTTAAACGCCCTGCTTGAGGGAGGCTTCGATGAACACGTCGAGATCGCCGTCCAGCACCTTCTGCGTGGCGGAGACTTCGACGTTGGTGCGCAGGTCCTTGATGCGGCTGTTGTCCAGCACGTAGGAACGGATCTGGTGGCCCCAGCCCACGTCGGTCTTGGTGTCTTCGAGCTTTTGCTGCTCTTCCATGCGCTTGCGCATCTCGAAGTCGTACAGGCGCGAGCGCAGGCGCTGCCACGCCACGTCGCGGTTGCTGTGTTGGCTGCGGCCATCCTGGCACTGCACCACGATGCCCGTGGGGATGTGCGTGAGGCGCACGGCCGAGTCGGTCTTGTTGATGTGCTGGCCGCCCGCGCCCGATGCGCGGTAGGTGTCGGTGCGCACGTCGGCGGGGTTGATGTTGATCTCGATGGAGTCGTCGATCTCGGGGTACACGAAGATGGACGCGAACGAGGTGTGGCGCCCGCCCGAAGAGTCGAACGGGCTCTTGCGCACCAGGCGGTGCACCCCGGTCTCGGTGCGCAGCAGGCCGTAGGCGTACTCGCCCTCGATCTTGATCGTGGCGCTCTTGATGCCCGCCACGTCGCCCGCGGTTTCGTCTTCCACCGTGGTCTTGAAGCCCTTGCGCTCGGCGTACTTGAGGTACTGGCGCAGCAGCATGCTGGCCCAGTCGCAGGCCTCGGTGCCGCCCGCGCCGGCCTGGATGTCCACGAAGCAGTTGAGCGGGTCAGCCTCGTTGCTGAACATGCGGCGGAATTCCAGCTCCTCGATCAGCGGTCGCAGCTTGGCGGCCTCGGCCTCGATGGTCATGAGGCCCGCCTCGTCGCCTTCTTCCTTGCTCATCTCATAGAGCTCGGCGTTGTCGGCCAGTTCGGTGGTCAGCTTCTGCAGTGTGAGCACCACCGCGTCGAGCGACTTCTTCTCCTTGCCCAGCTCCTGGGCCTTCTTGGGGTCGTTCCAGACGTTCGGGTCTTCCAGCGACGCGTTTACCGTGCGCAGGCGTTCGAATTTGGCATCGTAGTCAAAGATACCTCCGTAGCTCTTGCGTGCGCTGAGCCAGGTCGTCGAGTGTGGTGCCGATGAGGTTGATGCGTTCTGCGTCCATGGTGTTCTCGTGATGGGTAGTTTGAAGTAACCCGCGATTTTCTCATGGCGC
>JASLFM010000521.1 GCA_030150585.1 Acidovorax sp. | reverse complement strand
CCTCGACGCCATTGGCCGTGGGGCGGTTGGACAGGATCAAGGTGCCTTCGCCGAAGGCCATGCGGGCCTTGGCCAGGGCCTCACGCGACGTGGCGGCGTGGAAGCGTTTGATGTTCATGCTGCTGCACCTTTAAGGATGGGTCCGATGCGAATGGTGTGGGTCTCAGGGATCTCGCTGTGGGCGAGCACCTGCAGCCGGGGCGCGACGCGGCGCACCAGGCGGGAAATGGCGTTGCGGATGGCGTCGGGCACCAGCAGGCAGGCGGGCATGCCCATCTCTTCCTGCTTCAGGGCGACTTCGGCGGCCTTTTGGGTCAGCAGGTCGGCCACGCCGGGGTCGAGCGAGGGGCTGCCGGCGTTGCCCAGGGCCTGCACGAGCAGGCGCTCCAAGCCGGGCTCGATGGCGATCACGTTGAGTTCGCGCGTCGGCCCGTAGATCTGCTGCACGATGGCGGGGGACAGCGCGATGCGCACGCGGCGTGCCAGCTCCACGGGGTCGGCGATGGTGGCGGCGTGTTCGGCCAGTGTTTCGATGATGGTGCGGATGTCGCGGATGTGGACGGACTCTTCCAGCAGCAGCTGCAGCACTTTCTGGAACGTTGCGATCGAGACCATCTTGGGAACCACTTCTTCGATGAGCTTGGGGGCCAGCTTGGACACATGCTCCACGAGTTGTTGCGTCTCGGTGCGGGACAGGAGCTTGGCGGCTTGCACTTGCATCAAGTGTGACAAATGGGTCGCCATCACGGTCTCGGAATCAACGACGGTGAAACCGGCCATTTGCGCCGCTTCGCGTTGCGCGCCGTCGATCCAGTGCGCGGGCAGGCCGAACGCGGGGTCGGTGGTGGGTGTGCCGATCAGCGGGGTGCTGATGCCGCCGGGGTTGATGGCGAGGTACATGCCCGGGAAGGCTTCGCCCTCGCCGACCACCACGCCGCGCAGCGTGATGCGGTAAGCGCTGGGCTTGAGCTCGAGGTTGTCGCGCACGTGCACGGCGGGCGGCAGGAACCCCACCTCCTGCGCGAACTTGCGGCGCACGCCCTTGATGCGCGTGAGCAGGTCACCCTGGCGGTTCTTGTCCACAAGCGTGATGAGGCGGTAGCCGAGCTCCAGGCCCAGCAGGTCCACGGGCTGCAGGTCATCCCAGCTGGCCTCGCCGTCGCCCACGGGGGCGGGGGGCGCCTCGGGTTCGGCGGGTGCATTCTGGCGCTGCATCAGCAGCCAGGCGCCATAGCCGATCAGGCTGCCCATGGCGAGGAACACGATGTGGGGCATGCCCGGGATGAGGCCCAGCAGAATCAGGATAGCGGCCGTGACGCCGAGCACGCGCGGCGACATGAAGAGCTGACGCACGATCTGGCCACCCATGTCCTGCTCCTTGCCCACGCGCGAGATCACCATGGCCGCGGCCACCGAGATCAGGAGGCCCGGAATCTGCGCCACCAGCGCATCGCCGACGGCCAGCAGGATGTAGCTGTTGGCGGCCTGGCTCGCCGACAGGTCGTGCTGTGCCATGCCGATGGTGAAGCCGCCCACGATGTTGATGAGCAGGATCAGGATGCCCGCGACGGCGTCGCCGCGCACGAACTTGCTCGCGCCGTCCATGGAGCCGAAGAAGTTGGCCTCTTCCTGCACCTCGGCGCGGCGGCGCTTGGCCTCGGTTTCGTTGATCAGGCCGGCGTTGAGGTCGGCGTCCACCGCCATCTGCTTGCCGGGCATGGCGTCTAGCGTGAAGCGGGCCGACACTTCGGCGATGCGCTCGGCACCCTTGGTCACCACCACGAAGTTGATGACGACGAGGATCGCGAACACGATCAGGCCCACGGCGAAGTTGCCGCCGATCAGGAAGTGGCCGAAGGCTTCGATCACCGCACCAGCGGCGCCCGGGCCCGTGTGGCCCTCGAGCAGCACCACGCGCGTCGATGCCACGTTGAGCGACAGGCGCATCAGCGTGGTGAGCAGCAGTACCGAAGGGAAGGCCGCGAAGTCCAGCGGCTTGATCATGTAGGCCGCCACCATCATCACCATCAGCGCCACGGCGATGTTGAGCGTGAAGAAGGTGTCGAGCAGCCACGCGGGAATAGGCAGCACCATGAGCGCGAGGATGGCCACGACGAGCAGCGGGGCCGACATGCCCTGGGCCATGGCGCCCTGGCCGCTGGCCCATTGCCGGAGGGAGGATAAATGGTTGGTCATGCTGCGCTCCGGGCGGTCCGGTGGTGCGGGTCGAGTTCAGGGGGAACGAAAGGTTCGCTCAGGGCTTCGGGCATGGGCCCCGTGCCCCGCAGGGCAGCCTTGAGGCGGTAGACGTAGGCCAGCACCTGCGCCACGGCCGTGTAGAGCTGGGCGGGGATGGGCTGGTCCAGCTCGGCGTGCGCGTAGAGGGCGCGCGCCAGCATGGGCGACTGCAGCACGGGCACTTCGTGGGCATTGGCGAGGTCGCGGATCTTGAATGCGATGAGGTCCGTGCCCTTGGCGATGACCTGGGGTGCATTCATGGTCTTGTCGTCATAGCGCAGCGCCACGGCATAGTGGGTGGGGTTCATCACCACGAAGTCGGCCTTGGGCACCGCACTCACGCTCGCGCGGTCGGCGATCTCGCGCTGGCGCTGGCGGATCTTGCCCTTGATCTGCGGATTGCCGTCCGACTCCTTGTGCTCCTGCTTGACTTCCTCGTGCGACATCTTGAGCCGCGACTTGAAGAAGAATGCCTGCAGTGGAACGTCGGCCACGGCCGCGAGGAAGACCACGAGCAGCAGCAGGGCCATGCCCATCGTGATCCAGTCGGCCGCCTGGACAATGGCCACGCGCGAAGGCTGCAGCACGAGGCGCATGACGTGTTCGATGCCGTTGCTGAAGTACTTCCAGGCCACCACGGTGAGCACGGTGGTCATGAGCACCATCTTGGCCACGTTGGCCATCTGCTGCTTGGAAAACAGGTTGGCGAAGCCCGAGAGCGGGTTGAGCCGGTTGAACTGCGGCGTGATGGGCTTGAGGCTGTAGATCCAGCCGCCCGAGGCCACGGCGCTGGCGATGGCCGCGCTGCAGGTCAGCAGGGCAAAAACCAGGCTGGCGGCCAGGCCTACGAGCGCCATGTCCTGCAGCCGCGCGAGCATGGTGCGTGGCGCGGCCACGGTGGCGGCATTGAAGCTCAGTTGCTGCCCGAGCGCGAGCTGCAGGTGGTCGGCCAGCGGACGCGCCAGCACCAGCATGGCTACGGCCCCCATACCGAGGACTGCCAGGTGCGAGAGGTCGCGCGAGCGTGCGGTCTGACCGTCCTCACGCGCCTTCTGCAGCTTGCGCTCGGTCGCTGGAAGGTTCTTGTCTTGGCTGGAGTCCATGGGGCATGACGGGAAAGGTCATGCCATTGTCGTGAGCGCCCCTGGAAACTAAAGCCCGAAAAGCGCCGTCCGGGCGGCCTTAATCGCCGTCCCTCGCGCGGTGCGCCGGCAGGCGCACCTCAGAACCCGAGGCTGGCGAGCAGGTCGTCCACCTGGGACTGGTCGGTCACGATATCAGGGGTGTTTTCCGGATCCACGACCGGGCCGGCCAGGTGCTCGCGCGGGGCCGTGGCGGCGGTCGCGGGCTGCGCGTTCGGGGGCGCTGTCTGGAGCAGGAGCTGCACAAGCTGCTCCTCGATCGTGGCGGCCAGGTTCACCACGCGCGCGATCACCTGGCCGGTGAGGTCGTGGAAGTCCTGGGCCATCATGATCTCGGTGAGATGCTCGTCGGCCTCCTTGGTGACCCGCTCCACGTCGACGAGATGGTTGTAGATGTCGCCCTTGGCCACTGCGGCGACGGGGTCCTGCACCAGTGCGTTCAGGACACGCCGCGTCTCGGCGGCGATGTGGTCGTGCTGCGCCTTCGCCTGCTCCACACGGCCCAGCACCTTTTCGGCGGCCTCCCCGGTCAGGCGGGCGATGTAGGACAGGCGGCTCTGGGCATCGGGCAGCTCGCCCATGCTGCCGCGCAGCTTGTCGGCGTAGCCCAGCTCGTTGAGTGCGTCGTGCAGCTGGCGCGTCAGCAGGCCGATTTTGTGGTGTACATCGCCGGAATCGGCGGACGGCGTCTCGGGGGTGTCCATGGTGTCACAGCCCCATCTTCTTGAGGATCAGCGTGACTTTCTCTTCGAGGGTCGCCTTGGTGAACGGCTTGACGATGTAGCCGGCGGCACCGTTCTGGGCGGCCATCACGATGTCTTCCTTGCGGGCCTCTGCCGTCACCATGAGCACGGGCAGGTGCTTGAGCTTGTCGTCCTTCTTGATCTCGGAGAGCAGCTGGAACCCGTTCATGTTGGGCATGTTGATGTCCGTCACCACGAAATCGAACTTGCCGTTGCGCAGCTTGTGAAGGGCGACCACGCCGTCTTCGGCTTCGTCGGCGTCGGTGAAGCCGCTTTCTTTGAGCAGGTTGCGGACGATGCGCCGCATGGTCGAAAAGTCGTCAACGATCAAGAAACGAAGGTCTGCCACGTGGGGCCCTTTCGGTCGGTATGTGCTATCAATGTTCTCATGGGCGCCACTATTGTGACAAGTCGTTACGGCTTGCTGCCCGATGGGGGATTGTCCTGCTTTTCGGCGCGGAGTTGTTCCAGCGGGAGTTCAGGGGTGTTTTTGCCCAACAGCCGCTCCTCGGCTTCCCGGGTCAGGACGGTGATCGTGATGCGCCGGTTCACGGCCGCGCGCGGGTCGGCCGGCGCCAGAGGGTCGCTCGCGGCCAGTCCCACCACGCGGACCAGCTTGTCGTCGGGCATGCCCGCTGCCACGAGTTCGCGGCGCGAGGCGTTGGCGCGGTCGGCCGAAAGCTCCCAGTTGCTGTAGCCGCGGTCGCCGTTGCCGTAAGGGGTGGCATCGGTATGGCCTGCGAGGCTGACGTGGTTCTCCACCCCCCCCAGGGCCGAGCCGATCTCGCGCAGGATGTCGCGCATGTAGGGCTTGACCAGCGCGCTACCGCTGTCGAACATGGGGCGGTTCTGGTCGTCCACGATCTGGATCTGCAGGCCGTCGGGCGTCACGTCGATGCGGATTTGGGAGCGGCATTCGTTGAGCTTGGGGTTCTCCGTGATCATCGCGTCGATCTTGGCCTGCAGCGAACGGATGCGCGCCGCGTCCTGGCGCGCACGTTCCGCGCGCAGGGTGTCGATGTTCTTGCGGCGGTCGGTTTCTTGCTCCGAATCCGAGCGGCGCACCTGCCCGTGCACCTTGGACAGATCGTTGCCGCCGCCCGGGACCACGCTGGAGCTGTTGCCGGCCCCGTCGCCG
>JASLFM010000520.1 GCA_030150585.1 Acidovorax sp. | reverse complement strand
GCCTAGCCTGAGGGCCCGTCTTGCCGTTGGGGTGGGCGTTTCAGACGCTCAGCCTACTTCGTGGGACTGTGTTTCTGGGGTCAACACAGTTCTGAGTACGCTGTTATCCCACCAATAACTTCTGCACCAGATCGGCTGCGGTGGACGCCCCATATTTGCGCATGAGCCTTGCGCGGTAGATCTCTACCGTGCGGTGGCTGATGTCGAGTGCGCGGCCGATTTCCTTGGAGGTCATGCCGTCGAGCAGTCGTGCCGCGACTTCGCGTTCGCGGCCGGTGAGTTCGGCCTTGACGGGGCGTTGTTCGCTCAGGTCTTCAAAGCTCCAGATGCCGGAGGCGTGCGGGTTGGTGCGGTCGAGCGCGCGGCCCGAGACGTGGCACCAGAAGACTTCTCCGTTGGCCCGCTTCATGATGCGGTTGTCGGCGTAGCGCCCGTGTGCGTTGAGGATGGGCTCCATGCGCTTGCCCAGGCGTTCGTATTCGTCGGCGCTGGGGTAGAGGATGCGAAAGGATTGCCCGATCAGCACCTCGCGCGAGGCGCCGAACATTTCGCAGACATGGCGGTTGCAGTCCACCATGGTGCGGTTGCGCGACAGCACGAGCCCCACCGGGGCCAGCTCGAAGGCCAGCCTGTAATCAATCTCCATAGTGCAAGTCTTTACGAGAAACTACTTAATTATGTACGTAGTATCGTAGCGCATCCCATCTGTTAGAGGAGACATTCGTGAACAAGCTCTATCCCTCCGCGGCCGAGGCGCTCCGGGGCGTGGTTGCCGACGGCCAGTTGCTGGCCGTGGGCGGCTTCGGTCTGTGCGGCATTCCCGAGGCGCTCATTGATGCGCTGCGCGATTCCGGCGCGAAAAACCTGACCGTGATCTCGAACAACGCGGGTGTCGACGGCTTCGGCCTCGGCAAGCTGCTGGAGACGCGCCAGATCAAGAAGATGATCTCGTCCTACGTGGGGGAGAACAAGGAGTTCGAGCGCCAGTACCTTGCAGGTGAGCTGGAGCTGGAATTCACGCCCCAGGGCACGCTGGCCGAGAAGCTGCGCGCTGGTGGCGCGGGCATTCCGGCGTTCTTCACCAAGACCGGCGTGGGCACCATCGTGGCCGAAGGCAAGGAACTGCGTGAGTTCGACGGCGAAACCTACGTGATGGAGCGCTCGCTGGTGCCCGACGTGGCCTTGGTCAAGGCCGACGTGGCCGACAAGTCGGGCAACCTGCGCTTCAACCTCACGGCGCGCAACTTCAACCCTGCAGCCGCCACGGCCGGCAAGATCTGCATCGTGGAGGTGGAGCGCATCGTCGAGACAGGTGAACTCGCACCCGACGACATTCACCTGCCTGGCATCTACGTGCACCGCATCGTGCACAACCCGAACCCCGAGAAGCGCATCGAGAAGCGCACGATCACCGAGAAAGCAGGAGCCTGACCATGCCGTGGACCCAAGACCAGATGGCCGCCCGCGCGGCCCACGAACTCGAAGACGGTTTCTATGTGAACCTTGGCATTGGCATCCCCACGCTCGTGGCCAACCACACGGGCGACAAGGAGGTGTGGCTGCAATCCGAGAACGGCATGCTGGGCATTGGCCCGTTCCCGACGGATGACAAGGTCGATCCCGACCTCATCAACGCGGGCAAGCAGACCGTGACAACCATTCCTGGCTCCTCGATCTTCGGCAGCGACCAGTCGTTCGCGATGATCCGCGGCGGGAAGATCAACCTCTCCATCCTGGGGGCCATGCAGGTCAGCGAGAAGGGCGACCTTGCGAACTGGATGATCCCCGGCAAGATGGTCAAGGGCATGGGCGGCGCCATGGACCTGGTGGCTGGCGTCAAGCGCGTGATCGTGCTCATGGAGCACGTGGCGAAGAAGAAGGATGGCACCGAGGATCTCAAGATCCTGCCCGCCTGCACGCTGCCGCTCACGGGCGTGGGCGTGGTGGACCGTATCATCACCGACCTCGGCGTGATGGACGTCACGCCCCAAGGCCTGAAGCTCGTGGAGCTGGCGCCTGGCGTCACGTTCGAGGCAATCCAGGCCAAGACCGGCGTGCCCCTGCTGCGGTAAGCGGCGCACTCCCGCAAGACAAATGGCCCGCATGAAGCGGGCCATTTTTTTCAGTGCGGCGGGCGGCTGGTCACCAGAATTTCCACCACGGATTGCTGCGCGCCTTGAAGCCGTTCTTCACATAGGTGCTCTGCGGGTAGGATGCGTCCATCACGCGCTGTGCATCGTCGCGCAGCTGCGTCATGCCCAAGGCATCGTAAGAGCGGATGAGGATGTACAGGGCCTCTTCGAGGGCCGGCACTCCCTGGTAGTCGGCAATGGCCTGCTGGGCCCGGGCGATGGCCGCCACGTAGGCGCCACGCTCATAGTAGTAGCGGGCCACATGCACCTCGTACTGTGCGAGCGAGTTGACGATGTACGTCATGCGCTGTGCGGCGTCCTTGGCGTACTTGGAATCGGGGAAGCGCGTGGTGAGCTCGCGGAACGACTCGAACGAGTCCTTGGCCGCTTTCTGATCCCGCTCGGAGAGGTCTTGGCGCGACAGCCACGAGAACATGCCCAGGTTGTCGTTGAAGTTCACCAGGCCCTTGAGGTAGAGCGCGTAGTCGGCCGCAGGGCTTGCAGGGTGCAGCTTGAGGAAGCGGTCCAGCGTCGCAATGGCCTGGGCCTTCTCGCCACCCTTGTACTGGGCGTAGGCCTTGTCGAGCTGGGCCTGCTGGGCCAGCGGCGTGCCGGCGGCGCGGCCTTCGAGCTTCTCGAACAGGGGTACGGCCTTGTCGTAGCTGCCGCTGTTGAGTTCGTCACGCGCCTCGGAGTAGATTTTGTCGGTGCTCCAGCCCGCCGTCTTGTCCTCGGTGGTGCTGGAGCAGCCCGCGAGCAGACCGGCGGCCAGCAGGGCCGAAAAGAGGGGCGAGGGAACACGCAGCATGGCGAACAGCTTTCTGGCGATGGGGGCTGAGGTGGAGGCCGGCTCGGGCCAAAGAAAACATTGTACCGGCCTGCCATAGCCATCGGATGGGGATTGCGGGTCTGGGGGCGCGGGCGTCGGGGTGGGTTCCTACAATGGCGGAATGTTTGTTCACCTGCGCCTGCACACTGAATTCTCCGTCGTCGACGGTACCACCCGCATCGACGAATTGGCCAAGGCCGCCGCGGCCGACCGCCAGCCCGCGATGGCGATCACCGACCTCAGCAACCTGTTTGGCGCGATCAAGTTCTACAAGGAAAACCGCGGCAAGGGCGTCAAGCCCGTGCTGGGTGCCGAGGTGTACCTGGAAGATCCGGGGGGCGGGTCGCCCTCGCGCATCCTGCTGCTGGTCCAGAGCAAGCAGGGGTACCTCAATATTTCCGAGCTGCTCGCGAGGGCCTGGACGCGCAACGTGGTCAAGAACATGGCCGTGTGCACCTGGGACTGGCTGCAGGAGCTGAATGAAGGGTTGATCGCCCTGTCGGGCGCCCAGGCGGGGCCCGTGGGGCAAGCACTCCTGCGCGGCGACGACGCGGGCGCTGCCGCGCTGGCGCTGCGCCTCGCGGGGGTGTTCACGCACCGCTTCTACATCGAGCTGCAGCGTGCCGGCCGGACGGACGACGAGGCGCACGTGGCCGCAGCCGCGCAGCTCGCGGCGCGCCTGAGCCTGCCCGTGGTGGCGACCCATCCCGTTCAGTTCGCGACGGAAGAAGATTACGAGGCCCACGAGGCGCGCGTGTGCATCGCCGAAGGCGAGATCCTCGCCAACCCTCGCCGGGTGCGGCGCTTCACACGCGAGCAGTATTTCAAGTCCAGCGCGCAGATGCAGGCGCTGTTCGCTGACCTGCCCTCGGCCATTGAGAACACGGTGGAGATCGCCAAGCGTTGCAACCTCACGCTGGTGCTGGGCAAGCCGCGCCTGCCGGACTTTCCCACACCCAACGGCATGCCGATCGAGGAATATTTCCGCTATGCCTCCCAGGAAGGGCTCAAGGAGCGCCTGGTGCACCTGTACCCGGACGAGGTCGAGCGCGAGAAGCAGCGTCAGCGCTACGAGGACCGGCTGGAGTTCGAGCTGGGCACCATCCTGAAAATGGGGTTCCCGGGCTACTTCCTCATCGTGGGCGACTTCATCCAGTGGGCCAAGGCCAACGGCTGCCCCGTGGGCCCGGGCCGCGGCTCGGGTGCGGGCTCGCTCGTGGCCTATGCCCTCAAGATCACCGACCTCGATCCGCTGCAGTACAACCTTCTGTTCGAGCGCTTTCTGAATCCGGAGCGGGTGTCTATGCCCGACTTCGACATCGACTTCTGCCAGTCCAACCGCGACCGCGTGATCGACTACGTCAAGGAGAAGTACGGCAAGGATGCCGTGAGCCAGATCGCCACCTTCGGCACCATGGCCGCCAAGGCCGCCATCCGCGATGTGGGGCGCGTGATGGACATGAGCTACACCTTCTGCGACGGCATCTCCAAGCTGGTGCCCGGCAAGCCCGGCCAGACCTACACGCTGGCCTACCCGCCGGAGCCTAAGAAGGAGGGCGACAAGAACAATTATGCGCTGGAGCTGGAGCCCATGCTCTACGAGCGTGTGCGCAAGGAGGAGGACGTACGCACCATCATCGAGATGGCGCAGAAGCTCGAAGGCATGACCCGCAACATTGGCATGCACGCGGGCGGCGTGCTGATTGCGCCGGGCAAGCTCACCGATTTTTGCCCGCTCTACCAGCAGCCGGGCAGCGAGTCGGCCGTGAGCCAGTACGACAAGGACGACGTGGAGGCCATCGGCCTCGTGAAGTTCGACTTCCTGGGCCTGGCCACCCTCACGATCCTGGAGATCGCGCGTGAATTCATTCAGAAGCGCCACAAGGGCCAGGAGAACTTCGCGTTCGAGAACATCCCGCTCGACGACGGGCCGACCTACCGTCTGTTCTCCGAGGGCAAGACTGAAGCCGTGTTCCAGTTCGAATCGCGCGGCATGCAGGGCATGTTGCGCGAGGCCAAGCCGAGCCGCTTGGAAGACCTGATCGCCCTGAACGCGCTCTACCGGCCGGGCCCGATGGACCTGATCCCCACCTTCGTGAACCGCAAGCACGGCAAGGAGCCGGTGGAATACCCGCACCCGCTGGTCGAGCCCGTGCTGTCCGAGACCTACGGGATCATGGTCTACCAGGAGCAGGTGATGCAGACCGCCCAGGTGCTGGGCGGCTACTCGCTCGGCGGCGCCGACATGCTGCGTCGCGCCATGGGCAAGAAGAAGGCCGAGGAGATGGCCGAGCACCGCGCCATTTTCCGCAAGGGCGCGGCCGAGAAGGGCATCGACCAGGACAAGGCCGACGAGGTGTTCGACCTCATGGAGAAGTTCGCGGGCTACGGCTTCAACAAGTCGCACGCCGCCGCCTACTCGCTGCTGGCCTACCACACGGGCTGGCTCAAGGTGCACTACACGGCCGAGTTCTTCTGCGCCAACATGACCGTGGAAATGGACGACACCGACAAGCTCAAGGTGCTGTTCGAGGACGCGCAGAAAATGGGCTTGTCCTTCGAGCCTCCCGACGTGAACCGGGGCATGTACCGCTTCGAGCCCGTGACCGACAAGGTCATTCGCTACGGCCTGGGCGCCGTCAAGGGCACGGGCCAGCAGGCCATCGAGGCCATCATCGCCGCGCGCGAGGGCCAGGGCGTGGGGCCGCGTGGGCATGAGAAGGGGCCGTTCAAGAGCCTGTTCGATTTCTGCGTGCGCGTGGACCGCCAGCGCATCAACAAGCGCACCGTCGAAGCGCTGATCAAGGCGGGCGCGTTCGATGCCATTCACATCAACCGCGCCGCGCTCGTCGCCTCGATCGACCGCGCCTTCGATTTCGCCAACGCGCAGATCGCCAACGCCAACCAGGGCGGCCTGTTCGACATGATGGGCGAGGACGCGCACGGCTCCAGCACCCAGGAGCCCGACCTGGTCGAAACCCTGCCTTGGGGTGTGAAGGAGCGCCTTACGCAGGAGAAGACGGCCGTGGGCTTCTACCTCTCGGGCCATTTATTCGACGAGGTGGAGGGCGAAGTGCGCCGCTTCGTGCGAACACGCATCGACGAGCTGCAGGACAGCCGCGAGCCGCAGCTGCTCGCGGGCATCATCAGCGACTTCCGTGTGATCAACGGGCAGCGGGGGCGGCTGGCGCTGTTCAAGCTGGACGACAAGTCGCGCGCCATCGAGGCCTCGGCCGATGAAAACCTCATCAACGCGCACCGCGACCTGCTCAAGGAGGATGAATTCGTCGTGGTCAGTGGCCGCCTGCAGCTCGACCACTTCAGCGGTGGGCTGCGCGTCAAGGTGCAGCAGGTGTGGGGCCTGGCCGCCGCGCGCTGCAAGTTCGGCCGCTACCTGCAAGTCAGCGTGGGTGACAAGGTG
>JASLFM010000460.1 GCA_030150585.1 Acidovorax sp. | reverse complement strand
AGGTCGGACACGAAGATCTTGCCGTCGCCGATCTTGCCCGTGCGCGCCGCGGACTCGATGGCCTCGATCACGCGCTCCGCGAGATCGTCGGAGACGGCCGCCTCGATCTTCACCTTGGGCAGGAAGTCCACCACGTACTCCGCGCCGCGGTACAGCTCGGTGTGGCCCTTCTGGCGGCCGAAGCCTTTCACCTCGGTCACCGTGATGCCCTGCACGCCGATGTCGGAGAGCGCCTCGCGCACCTCGTCGAGCTTGAAGGGCTTGATGATGGCTGTGACCATTTTCATGATCGGGTCCTTTCGGGTTACAGGGTCTTGGTGAGCGAGACGATCAGGCGCGCCTTGTTGACGTCGCCGAAGAAGTTCTTCTTGGTGGCGCCGGTCACGGCCGCACCCAGCGACAGGCCTTCGCCGAAGTCATAGGCGCCGCCCAGGCTGTAGTCCACGTAGTTCGGCACGCCCGTGCCACGGATATCGCCCGCAAAATGCGTGTAGCCCACCGCCGCCTTCAGGGTGACCTTGGGCACGATCTCGTGCGCGAAGGCGACGTTCAGGTAGCCCGTGTTCGTGCCCTTGAGGCCCGAGCCCGCCTTGGCGCCGGCCCAGCCGAAGTAGTCCTTCGAGACCGTGTGCGAGTACTTGGCCGTCACGGGGCCGTAGGTGGCCGCGCCGTAGAGCTCGGTGGTGTTGCCGTTGGCATTGCCGGGGTAGACGTAGGTGAGCGCGCCCACGTCGAGGTCCACGTCGCCGGCCTTGAATTTGTAGCCGCCGTAGAAGTCCATCTCGATGGAGTTGCCTGGCAGCCAGTCGACGCTGGAGTTCCAGTTGCCCACGTACCAGCCCGTGTCGCCGAACGTGTAGTCGAAGCCGCCCTGGATGGCCGGCTTCACGGCCTTGGAGCGGCTGGCGTCCTGGTCCTGGCCCCGGAACTTGTAGTTGGTGGTCAGCGTGACATTGCCCGTGAGTTGGGCCTGGGCCCACAGCGGAGCAGCAGCAAGCAGGGCGACGGCCAGGGTCTGGGTGGATACGCGAATCATGGGTTCCTCCGGGTTGGACAAATGGATACACCCTGCTACAGCACGGACCGTGCCAGCGCGAATCCAGCCCCCTTGAGTCGCTGCGCGCGAGGCCCATCGGCGCCGCCGCCGACACGCTCTCGTACCATTGGCGCCATCCGCGCACCGCCGCGCACAAGAGTGGTGCATCGCCACTGCACGGCACCCGCACCTGCCTGGGGAGAAACCGCACATGAGTCTTGCTTTGGTGCAAAGCCGCGCCCTGCTGGGGCTGCAAGCGCCCGCCGTCACCGTCGAGGTCCACCTGGCCAACGGCCTGCCAAGCTTCACGCTCGTGGGCCTGGCCGATGTGGAGGTGAAGGAAGCGCGCGAGCGCGTGCGCTCGGCGTTGCAGAACGCGGGGCTCGAATTCCCGCACAACAAGCGCATCACCGTGAACCTCGCGCCGGCCGACCTGCCCAAGGACTCGGGCCGCTTCGACCTGCCGATCGCGCTGGGCATTCTTGCCGCGAGCGGACAGATCGACGGCACGCGGCTGGCGGGCCACGAGTTCGCGGGGGAGCTGTCGCTCTCGGGCGAGCTGCGCCCCGTGCGCGGCGCGCTCGCTGCAGGCCTGGTCCTGCGCAGCACACCCACCCGCACGCGCATGGTGCTGCCACTGGAGAGCGCGCAGGAGGCCGCACTGGTGCCCGGCGCCGAGGTCTATGGCGCGCGCCACCTGCTCGACGTGGTGCGGCAGTTCCTGCCGGAAGGCGCAGCAGGCACGGCGGATACCGGCGAGCACAGCGGCTGGCAGCGCCTGCACCCCGCCCCGCCCGCCGACGCACCGCCGGGGCCCGACCTGGCGGATGTGAAGGGCCAGTCCGCCGCGCGCCGCGCGCTCGAGATCGCCGCCGCCGGGGGCCACGGCCTGCTGCTCGTGGGCCCTCCGGGCTCGGGCAAATCCATGCTCGCGCACCGCTTTGCGGCGCTGCTGCCGCCCATGACCGTGGACGAGGCGCTGGAGAGCGCCGCCATCGCCAGCCTGGCCGGGCGTTTTCGGCCCGAACGCTTCATGGAGCGATTTACCGCCGCACCTCACCACACGAGCAGTGCGATCGCACTCGTTGGTGGAGGCTCGCCACCCCGCCCCGGCGAGATCTCCCTGGCCCACCAGGGCGTGCTTTTTCTGGACGAATTCCCCGAGTTCGCCCGCACCGCGCTGGAGGCGCTGCGCGAGCCGCTCGAAACCGGCCGCATCACCATCGCACGGGCCGCGCAGCGGGCCGACTTTCCCGCGCGCTTTCAGCTCATCGCGGCCATGAACCCCTGCCCCTGCGGCTTCCTGGGCTCAAGCCAGCGCGCCTGCCGCTGCACGCCCGACCAGGTGGCGCGCTACCAGGGCAAGCTCAGCGGGCCGCTGCTCGACCGCATCGACCTGCACGTGGAAGTGCCCGCCCTGCCCGCGCAGGAGCTGCTGAACGCTCCGCCCGGCGAGGCCAGCAGCGCCGTGCGCGAGCGCGTGGCCCATGCGCGCGGCCGCGCGCTGGCGCGCCAGGGCAAGCCCAACCAGGCATTGCAGGGCCAGGAACTTGATGCGCACCTGCGGTTGCAGGACGCGGCCAGCGCCTTCCTGCAGTCCGCCGCCACGCGCCTGGGCTGGTCGGCGCGCAGTACGCACCGCGTGCTGCGCGTGGCGCGCACCATCGCGGACCTGGCCGCGAGCGACGCCATCGCGCCCGCCCACGTGGCCGAGGCGGTGCAGTACCGCCGCGCACTGAACGGCGGCAACGCTTGAGCGTGCACGCCGCGCCCACCGTCCCCCCCCCCTGTGGGACCGCCTGCTCCTGCTGGGCTGGCCAGCTCCGGCGGTAACGCTCAGCCCACCCGGGCGAGCCACAGGCTCATAAGTCCCGCGCGGCTGCGCACGCCGAACTTGCGGAACAGCGCCACCACGTGCTGGTGGGTCGTCGATACCGCCAGTTCGAGTTGCTCTGCGATCTGCTTCTCGGGGGCATCGGTCAGCAGCAGCTTGAGCACCTTGCGCTCGGCGTGGGTCAGCGGCGCGGTGGCCACGAGCAGGCCGTGCGTGAGCATCATCTGCCGGTGGAACCATTTGATGCCGCGCAGCGCATAGGCCAGCAGCGCGATCTGCGCATCGGTGAACGCCTGCCGCGCATAGAAGCCGAAGTGCGACTCGGCATCCTGCCCCAAGGGGAAGCCGATGAACACGGCATCCCGCGTGCCCACGGCGCCGTAGTGCGCGCGGTAGAAGGGGCTGTCGAACCATTCGGGCGGCAGGTCGCGCCGGAAGGCATAGCTGCGAAAACTGCCCACGCCGCGCATTGGCAGCAGGAACGAGGGGTCGATCTCGCGCCGGTCCCACTGGGCAAGGATCTCCTTGAAAGGCCCCTCGTCGGGATAGGGCTCGATCGGCGCCAGCAGCCGCGTGACGGCCACGCGCCAGCCCCGCAGCGGATCGTCCGCCGCCCCTTCGCCCAGGCGGATGGCGCCGGCCCAGGTGGCGTTCCAGGCGCCCACCATGTGGCCCAGGGTCTCCTTGAGGTGGTGCACGGCCGTATCGGCCTGGCCAGCCTCATAGTCCGCCACCTCGTCCCACAGGCGGTGGACCGCCTCCTGGGTGGCGCCGTCGAGCGCATGCATGTCTGTCGTCCCTCCCAGCGGCCAGGACTACCGGCCACCCCTACTGATTAGTGGATGGGCATCCGCGCCCGCCGCGGATAGCCTCGCACGGAGCGTAACCAATGGTCAACGGTGCGCATGCGCCCTGGCACAGCGCATGGCATACCTGCGTCGCGTCGAAGCGAAAAGCTATGCCCCCGCCTCCTGTACCGGTGCTCAGTCTGCCTGATGGTCGAGCGAATTTCTTGCCTGCATCGCCCGATCGGTCATCGCAAGCAACTATCAAAACCATAGTGACCCGAGAGGACCCTACCATGCCCCGTGCGATTTGCTCGCTGGCCGCCCCTGCAGCCCTGTTCCTGCTGCTGGCCAGCGGTGCCCACGCTTTTGACGTCACCATTACCAGCGCAGCCACAAGCAGCGGCGGCAGTTGGACAGGCGGCATTTGGACGCCCACAGCCCCCGGCTCCGTTGTCTCCGCCGCCGAGGTGGCTGCCAAGCTCGCCACCGGCGACGTGAGCATCAGCGCCACGGGTGCCGACCCGCTCACCGTGCGCGCCGGCTTCGCCTGGAGCGCGCACACGCTCACGCTGCACACCGATGGCGCCATCGCCATCCGGGCGCCACTATCGGGTTCGGGTGCGGCGGGGCTGGCACTGGAGTACGGGACCAACTACGCCGTGAACGCGCCGGTCACCCTGGCAGCCACGGGCAGTTACAGCACGAAGCAGGGCGCCAATGCAGCGGTGGCCTACACCATCCTCACCAGCCTGGGCACCGAGGGCGGCGTTACAGGCCTGCAGGGCATGGCGGGAGGCCTGGGCGGAGCCTATGCGCTGGGCACGGACATCGATGCCAGTGCCACGGCCACCTGGAATGGCAGCGCGGGGTTCACGCCCGTGGGCAACGGCACCACCGCCTTCACGGGTCGCCTGGACGGCCTGGGGCACTCCATCGACCGCCTCACCATCGACCGGGGGAGCAGCGACCAGGTCGGCCTGTTCGGCGTAGCGAGCGCAATGTCGTCGATCAGCAACCTGACGCTGGCACGCGTGAACATCGTGGGGCGCCTCTTCGTCGGCGCGCTGGCGGGCGACGGCAACGGCGCCATCAGCAACTGCCACGTCACAGGCAACGTAACCGGCGGCCGCTTCGTGGGCGGCCTGGTGGGCCAGCGCAATGCGGGCAGCAACTGGGTCAGGGACAGCCACACCGACGTGGCGGTCGCCGGCACCAACCTGGTG
>JASLFM010000455.1 GCA_030150585.1 Acidovorax sp. | reverse complement strand
CTCGGTGTAATCGGGAAAGCGCCCGCTGTCGATGTCGGTGCACGCGGAGCACACGCCGCACGGCGTGGCCGTGATGCCGCCCTGGCCGTCGGGCCCCTGGCAGTTGAGCGACTTGGCCAGGATGCGCGACACCGTGGTCTTACCCACGCCGCGCGTACCCGTGAACAGGTAGGCGTGGTGCAGCCGCTGCTGCGTGAGCGCATTGGAGAGCGCCTGCACCACGTGCTCCTGCCCCACCATTTCGGAGAAATTGCGCGGACGGTACTTGCGGGCTAGCACGAGATAGGACATGGATGTGATTCTATGTGGGCCCACATGGCCCTTGCCGACCGACGCGCCAAACCGCTATTGACATGCTTCTAGCGGCCGGCAGCGCACCAAGCAAGACACGGAAAACCGCCCGTCATACCGCCGGATGGCTGGATCAGCAGCCAATCCTCACCCGGCCACGGGCAGCACCAAGGCGGCAATTAGACCCCTGCGGACACTCCCACCATGGAGATAGAAAAACAAAACGCGCTAGGCTATGAATAGCGCTAGCGCGTTTGTGAATCTGGGGTGGCTGATGGGACTCGAACCCACGACGACAGGAATCACAATCCTGGACTCTACCAACTGAGCTACAGCCACCGTAGAGCCTTGCATTATAGCCTGGAAATTTAGCGCCCGATCAAAGTACGCTTAATTTTCTTCCAGGCTCCGCAGAGGCCAGCTGTCAGGACTGCGGCCGGGCCACCTTGATTTGGACCTTGAAGCGGTCCTTGAGCATCTCATAGTAGGCCATGCCTTCGGCCGTGCCCAGCCATTGCTGGAACTGCTGTTGCTGGGCGCTCGCAAGCGAAGCCTCGGCAGGCTCGCGCGGCAGGATGCGGTTGACCTTGACCACGGCGTAGCCCTGGGGGCCCAGGTCGACGCCCGTCCAGGCCGGCAGGCCGTCCACACTGGTGTGCAGGGCCGCATCCAGCACGGCGCGGGGCAGGTTCTGCGGCTGATCGCGCGAGACCGTGACGGGCGCAGCCAGGCCCGTGGCAGCGGCGGGGCTGGCCTTCCAGGCATTGAGCTTGGCCTGGCCTTCGGCACGGGCCAGCTCGGCCGCCTTGTCCGCGATATACAGCTCGCGCACGCGGGCCTTGACCTCTTCATAGGGCAGCGTGCGGGCGGGCATGTACTGGGCGATGCGGCCCGACGCCATCATGCTCGGGCCGACTTCGACAGCCTCGGTATTGCGTTTGTTCTCGATCGAATCGGACGCAAACAGCGCCTCCAGGAAGCGGGGGTTCGCCAGCGGGCCCTTCGCATTGGGCGCCGGGGTGCGGGTCACATGCTGCACCGTCTGGATTTTGAGCTTGAGCTTGTCGGCCGTGGGCTGCAGGCTGTCTGCCTGTTCGTACACGCCGTTGGAGAAGGCCTCGGCCACCTCGGCGAACTTGCGCTGGGCCTGCTGCTGCTTGAGCTCGGCTTCGAGCTTGGCGCGCACCTCCTCGAAGCTGGGCGCGCGCGGGGTCTTGACGTCGGTCAGCTGGATGATGTGGTAGCCGAAGTCGGACTCCACCACGTCGCTGATGTCACCCTTCTTCATGGAGAAGACGGCGTCTTCGAACGGCTTGACCATGGCGCCGCGTCCAAAGAAGCCCAGATCGCCGCCGCTCGGTGCGGAGCCCGCGTCCTGCGAGTTCTTCTTGGCCACCTCCGCAAAGGTCGCAGGCGCCTTGCGCACCTGCGCGAGCAGCTCCTCGGCGCGGGCCTTGGCCTTGGCGCGGTCGGCGGCCGGCGCATCCTTGGCCGCGTTGATCAGGATGTGGCTGGCGCGGCGCTCTTCCTTGCCGGCCAGGCGCTCCTGGTTTTCCTTGTAGTAGGTGCGCAGGTCGTCTTCGCTGAGCGTGATGCCGGCGCGCACGGCGTCGAGATCGAGCACGAGGTATTCCACCGTGGCTTCCTCGGGCTGCTGGAAGCTCGCGGCACGGGCCTTGTAGAAGGCCTCGAGGTCGGTGTCCGCAGGAGCCACCTTGCCTGCGAAGTCCTGCGGGTTGAAGCGCGCCACCTGGATCTCCCGGCGCTGGTACAGCGCGTCCATCGCCTGCTTGAACTGCGCATCGGTGCTGAAGGCCGTCTGCGCCACGCCACCAAGCACCTGGGCCACGGAGAGGTCACGGCGCACGTTGGCCTCGAAGCCTTCGGGGGTCAGCCCCTGGGCACCCACGAGGGCGCGGTAGGCATCGGCATCGAGCGAGCCATCGGGGCGCTTGAGCGCGGCGATCGCGGGGATCTCCTTCAGGGTGCTGGCCAGGCGCGCATCGCTGGCCACGATGTGCATCTTCTGCACGGCGGCTGCCAGCACGCGGTCGCGCACCATGCGCTCGAGCGTGGCATAGCGCGCCTGCGGCGAGTCGAGCAGCTTCGGGTCCACCGTGGGCGACTGCGCGCGGATGCGGTCCGCCTCCATCTTGTGGGCGTTGTCCCAGTCCGTTTGCTTGATGTCATGGCCATCCACGCGCGCAACGACCGGACTCGACTCCGAGAAGTAATTACGGTCGATGCCGACAAAGATGAACGAGGGGATGACCAGCAAGAACAGCAAGATCATGACGAACTTGGAGTGCTTGCGGATGGATTCGAACATAGTCAATCTTTCAGGGCTGACAAAAGAAAAGGCGAACTTGCGTTCGCCTTTGTTCGGTGGCGGGAGCCGACGGGGATAGGGACCGCCGGCCTACGCCTTGCAAGGGATTGAATTTCCTTTACAAATCATATGCTTGCGACCCTCACCCACCCGCACCCGCCAACAGTGGCGTCAAACTTTTGATTTTACTTCACCGCCCCGAGTGGTCCGCTCAATTCTGGTATGCATCGCTGGGCAGGGAGCGCCTCCTCACATGGACCAGATCCGGGGCATGCCGCCCCGCAGCCCCCAGAGCTGGCCGCGCCACAGCGCCCATGCGCATTTCAAGAACCCCATAGCCGGCTCCACCACCGGCGCTAGCGCGCGCAGCACCAGCATGTTGTCGTTCGGGGCCGTCACGCCGCCCTCAACGGCTTCAGGCGCGGACTGCAGCAGCGCGTGCGTGGCTTCGAGCAGCGTCTCGCGCTGCACCCGCGTCACGGGCGACCCGCTCGCGAACACCAGGCTGGCCAGGCAGCGCCGGCCGGCCAGGCCCAGCGCGCCGTCGAGCAGCAGGCGGTCCTGCGCGGCAATCACGCCGCGCTCCAGAAAACGGCCCGGCCATTCCAGGTGCTGGGTGAAGCGGCCCTGCCCGAACGGCTGCCCGGCCAACGGCAGGCCCAGGGCCGTCACGTCCCAGGCCAGCAGCTGCGCGCCCTCGGCCAGGTCGAACGCCAGGTGGTTGACAGCGTCGCAGGCGTTGTAGGCGATGGCCTCCAGCGGCAGCCACTCCAGCCGCGCGCCGGCGGCCAGCGTGAGCCGCGTGCGCTGCTGCGCCGGCTGACCGTTGCTTTTGTAGAAGCGCGTGGCCCCCGGCGTGGTGACCAGGGCGTGGGCGCCTTCGCCCACCTGCACATC
>JASLFM010000467.1 GCA_030150585.1 Acidovorax sp. | reverse complement strand
GCCTTCTATGAGAAGGAGATCGAGGACGCGCGCAAGACCGGCGTGATGTTCTCGCTGCACGTGAAGGCCACGATGATGAAGGTGTCCCACCCCATCGTGTTCGGCCACTGCGTGCGCATCTTCTACAAGGAAGCGTTCGAGAAACACGGCAAGCTGTTCGACGAGATCGGCGTGAACGTGAACAACGGCATGGTGAACCTGTACGACAAGATCGCCACGCTGCCCACGGCCAAGCGCGAAGAAATCATGCGCGATCTGCACGCCTGCCACGAGCACCGCCCCGAGCTGGCCATGGTGGACTCGGCCAAGGGCATCACCAACTTCCATTCGCCCAACGACATCATCGTGGATGCCTCCATGCCCGCCATGATCCGCAACGGCGGCAAGATGTGGGGCGCCGACGGCCGCCTGAAGGACGTGAAGGCCGTGATGCCCGAGTCGACCTTCGCCCGCATCTACCAGGAGATGATCAACTTCTGCAAATGGCACGGCGCGTTCGACCCCAAGACCATGGGCACTGTGCCGAACGTGGGCCTGATGGCCCAGCAGGCCGAGGAATACGGCAGCCACGACAAGACTTTCGAGATTCCTGAAGACGGCGTGGCCAACATCACCGACCTGGACACGGGCGAGGTGCTGCTCTCCCAGAACGTGGAGCAGGGCGACATCTGGCGCATGTGCCAGGTGAAGGACGCCGCGATCCGCGACTGGGTGAAGCTCGCCGTTACGCGTGCGCGCAACTCCGGCATGCCCGTGGTGTTCTGGCTCGACGCCTACCGCCCGCACGAGGCGCAGCTCATCACCAAGGTCAAGATGTACCTGCACGAGCATGACACGACGGGCCTGGACATCCAGATCATGAGCCAGGTGCGCGCCATGCGCTACACGCTGGAGCGCGTGATCCGCGGCCTGGACACGATCAGCGCCACCGGCAACATCCTGCGCGACTACCTGACCGACCTGTTCCCGATCATGGAGCTGGGCACCTCGGCCAAGATGCTGTCCATCGTGCCGCTGATGGCCGGCGGCGGCATGTACGAGACGGGCGCTGGCGGCTCGGCCCCCAAGCACGTGCAGCAGCTCGTGGAAGAAAACCACCTGCGCTGGGATTCGCTGGGCGAGTTCCTTGCGCTGGCCGTGTCGTTCGAGGATCTGGGTATCAAGAACAACAACGCCCGCGCCAAGCTGCTGGCCAAGACGCTGGATGCCGCCACGGGCAAGCTGCTCGACAACAACAAGAACCCCTCGCCCAAGACCGGCCAGCTGGACAACCGCGGCAGCCAGTTCTACCTGGCGATGTACTGGGCCCAGGAGCTGGCTTCGCAGACCGAGGACAAGGAACTGGCTGCCAAGTTCGCGCCGCTGGCCAAGCAACTCGCCGACAACGAGCAGAAGATCGTGGACGAACTCAACTCCGTGCAGGGCCATGCCGTGGACATCGGCGGCTACTACATGCCCGACCTCGCCAAGCTGGACAGCGTGATGCGCCCCAGCGCCACCTTCAACGCGGCGATCGCATCCGTCGCCGCCTGATACAGGCAGCCGCGGCCCAAGGCCGGCCACCCGGAAGGGTGGCCGGCTTTTTTACTTGCCCGCGAAAGGGGCGCCGCCCAGCTTGGCACCCGCCTTGATGCCGCGCTTGGCGAACCAGCCCTGGTTCATCTCCAGCACGTAGCGCACGGGTTTGGCCGAGCAATGCGAATCCTCGGTCTGCGGCTTCATATCGGCGAGGTTCACGATCGTGCCGTCGTCGGCCACGAAGGCTGCGGTGAGCGGCAGCAGCGTGTTCTTCATCCAGAAGCACTGCATCGCAGGCTGCTCGAACACGAACAGCATGCCCTCCTGTGCGGGCATTTCCTTGCGGAACATCAGGCCCGTCTGGCGCTCCTGCGGCGACAGGGCCACCTGGGCGTCGATGCGGTACATGCCCGCAGTCAGCTCCACGCGCTGCAGCCCCATCTGAGGCCCTTCCTGCGCCCAGGCGCTGGCGCCCGCCAGGGCGAAAAGCAAGGAAAGTGCAATTTTCTTCATATTCGTACCCAAAATCCGGACAGCAAAAAGCCCGCAAAACAGCAGGTATTTTGCGGGCTTTTCGACAGCACCCCATTCAAGGGTGCGGGCGGGGCTCAAGCGGCCGATTTCTTGGCGTGCTTCTTGGCGTGCTTCTTGTGGCCCGACTTGGCTGCCTTGGCCTTGGAGGCCTTGGCTTCCGGTGCGGGCGCGGCTGCAGCAGGAGCGGCAGTCACGGCGGGGGCGGCGGGAGCAGCGGGTGCTGCAGGCGCTTGTGCGAAGGCGCCAGCGGCAAACAGACCGGCCATCAGGACAGCGAGGAGTTTTTTCATATGTGCCATTTCCTAGACAAGGTTCGGAGGTTGGTGTGCGGCGCGAATTGCCGCGCTGCCCTTCCATAACGGCGTGTTCTGGCACGCCGTTGACAAAAAGAGCCCCTCTATTTTGTCGGTAAAATTTCCCTGCTTTCAGGCTTTTGCTTCTAAGTTACATACCTTTTTGCGTTCCCACGGAGACCCCCGCGCATGACCAGCTACCAGCACATCAAGGTACCCGCCGAAGGCCAGAAAATCACGGTGAATGCCGACATGTCGCTGAGCGTGCCGGACCAGCCCATCATTCCCTACATTGAAGGTGATGGCACGGGCCTGGACATCACGCCCGTGATGCTCAAGGTGGTGGACGCCGCCGTCGCCAAGGCCTACGGCGGCCGCCGCAAAATCCACTGGATGGAGGTCTACGCGGGCGAAAAGTCCACCCGCGTCTACGGCCCCGACGTGTGGCTGCCCGAGGAAACACTGCACGCGGTGCGCGACTACGTGGTGTCGATCAAGGGGCCCCTCACCACACCCGTGGGCGGCGGCATCCGCTCGCTCAACGTGGCGTTGCGCCAGGAGCTGGAC
>JASLFM010000406.1 GCA_030150585.1 Acidovorax sp. | reverse complement strand
GTTCGCATTGCCCGCGGCGTCGGGCGTGATGCTGATGCGCGCATTGCCCGTGGCATAGCTCAGGCCGCCCTGGGAGACGGGCGTCACGGTCTTGCCATAGTGCGTGGCGAACTGGGCGGTCCAGTTGAGCACGGTGCCGTCGTTCACGGTGTAGGCGGCGCCGTTCTGGCCCACGTCGGTCACCGCGTCGCCGAAGGCGATGATGCGGTTGGGCGAGATGGCCGATTCGACGGTGCTGGAACCGCAGGCCGCGAGCAGCGTGGCCGATGCACAGGCAGCGGCGATGATGCCGCGGCGCATCCAATGAGATGCCATGAATTTCTCCAGAAATGTGGGCAAGAGTTTAACGGTACCCGGCAGGGCTTCAGGCCGCTGCCGCGCGCTGCAGCCGGTCGCGCACGCCCTCCCACTCGGGTGCGGTGGGCGGTAGCTCGATCCAGATGAGCTGCACGCCCGCGTCGTCAAAGGCGCGCAGCACCGAAAACAGCTGCTGCGCCGTGGCGGCCGCGTCGTCGGGCATGCGCCGCAGCAGCACCTTGGCTGAACGGGTGTGCATTGGCGCACGGGCGTACACGGCCAGGTGCGCGGCGTCCGCACCGAGCAGGTCCAGGCCTGTCTGCAGGGCCTTGGCATCCATCAGGCGCACCTTGGCGTTGGGGGCGTAATGGGCTTCCAGCGTGCCCGACGCGCGCGGGGTGTGTTCGGGCAGCTCCTCTTTCGAGAGCGGCGCGATACCGCAGGCCGCCTGGATCTGCGCGCGCGTGATCGCGCCCGGGCGCAGCAGCACGGGCACGCCGCGCGTGCAGTCGACGATGGTGCTCTCGATCCCCACTTCGCAGGGGCCACCGTCGAGCACGAGCAGATCGTCGCCGAACTCCGCGCGCACATGCGCGGCCGTGGTGGGGCTCACGCGGCCGAAGCGGTTGGCGCTGGGCGCCGCCACGCCATGCACATCTTGGGCCGCACAGGCCACGAGCAGCGCGTGCGCCACGGGGTGCGCGGGGCAGCGCAGGCCCACGCTGTCCTGGCCGCCCGTGGCGGCAGTGGCGTGGCCCGCGCGGCGCGGCAGGATGAGCGTGAGCGGGCCGGGCCAGAAGGCCTGCACCAGAGCCTGCGCGAACGCGGGCACGTCGCGTGCGAAATGCGCGATGCCCTTGGCATCGGCCACGTGCACGATCAGCGGGTGGTCGCTGGGCCGGCCCTTGGTGGCAAAGATCTGTGCCACGGCCTGGTCGTTGTCCGCGTCGGCCGCCAGGCCGTACACGGTCTCGGTGGGCAGGCCCACGAGCGCGCCGCTGCGCAGGGCCCGCGCGGCGGCGGCGATGGAGGCGTCTTGGCGGCCGTTGAGGATCATGGTCGGAAAGGCGCCGTCAGAACGGTGCAATACCCAGCAGCGCGGCGGCCTGCAGTGCCGTGGCGCGCGCGCCCTCGGGCGTGGGGGCCGTGATGTTGAGGTGGCCCATCTTGCGGCCGCGCTTGGCCTCGGTCTTGCCGTACAGGTGCAGGTGCGTGCCGGGCAGGGCCAGCACCTCGGCCCAGCGCGGGGTGGTGGCGGCTTCGCCCTGCGTGAACCACAGGTCGCCCAGCAGGTTCAGCATCACGGCGGGGCTGTGCTGGCGGGGCTGCGTGAGCGGCAGGCCCGCGAGCGTGCGCACCTGCAGCTCGAACTGCGACACGTCGCAGGCGTTCTGGCTGTAGTGGCCGCTGTTGTGCGGGCGCGGCGCGATCTCGTTGACCACGAGGCGGCCGTCCTGCAGCACAAAGAACTCCACGCACAGCACGCCCACGTACTGCAGGCCGTTTGCGATCGAAATGGCCGCTTCCACCGCTTGCTTGGCCTGGGATTGGGGCAGATTGCCCTCGTAAACCTCGGTCACGGCAAGGATGCCGTCGCGGTGCAGGTTGCGCTGCGCGGGCAGGTGCACGGTCTGGCCATCTGCGCCGCGCGCGACGATCACCGAGCATTCGTGCGCCAGCGGCAGCATCTGTTCGAGCACGCAGGGCACGCGGCCCACGGACTCCCAGGCGGCGGCCAGCTCGGCGGGCGTCTTCACGCGCACCTGGCCCTTGCCGTCGTAGCCGAGGCGGGCGGTCTTGAGAATGCCGGGCAGCAGCGCCGCATCCACAGCCGCGAGCTGCTCGGCGGTTTCGATCACGGCATAGGGCGCGCAGGGCACGCCGCAGCGGCCGAAGTGGGCCTTTTCCTGCGCGCGGTCCTGGGCGATGGCCACGGCACTGGCTGCGGGCGCCACGGGGCGCTTTTGCGCGAGCTGGCGCAGCGCCTCGGCGGGCACGTTCTCGAACTCGGTGGTGATGGCGTCGCTGAGCTCGGCCAGGCGCGTCAGGCCCATGGCATCGTCGTAGGCCGTGCGGATGTGGTGGTGGCTGATGAGGCCCGCGGGGCTGTGGGCATCGGCGTCGAGCACGGCCGTGAAGTAACCCATGGCCTGGGCGGCCTGCGCGAACATGCGGCCCAGCTGGCCGCCGCCGAGCACGCCAAGCGTCGATCCGGGGAGCAGCGGCGCCGTCATACGGGTGATGCCACGGGCAAGGTCATCGCGCGCGCAGCAGCCGTCTGCTCGGCGCGGAAGGCGTCGAGCTGGGCGCGCAGCGCGGGGTCTTCATTGGCCAGCAGTGCCACGGCGAACAGGGCCGCGTTGGCAGCGCCGGCCTGGCCGATGGCGAAAGTGGCCACGGGCACGCCCTTGGGCATCTGCACGATGCTGTGCAGCGAATCCACGCCCTGCAGGTGGCGGCTCGCCACGGGTACGCCGAGTACGGGCACCGTGGTCTTGGCCGCGATCATGCCGGGCAGGTGGGCCGCACCGCCCGCTCCCGCGATGATGGCCTTGAGGCCCCGGCCGGCGGCGGCCTCGGCGTAGGCGAACATGTCGTCGGGCATGCGATGGGCCGAGACCACGCGGGCTTCGTGGGCGATGCCGAATTGCTGGAGAATCTGCACTGCGTGTTGCATGGTCTCCCAGTCGCTGCTGGAGCCCATGACCACGCCGATCTGGATGGGTTTCATGTGGAGTGGGGCGCCGCGCTGTGGCCGCCGCCCGCCGAAGTGGAACCCCCGATTTTACGTTTGTGCGCCTGTCCGGCGCCGTTGCGCCCCGCGCCCGCTAGTTTCCTTCAAGGGTCCAGACCACATGATCGATGTCACCGTAGAGAATTTTGAAGCCGAGGTCATCACCGCCTCCATGGAAGTGCCCGTGCTGGTGGACTTCTGGGCGCCGTGGTGCGGCCCGTGCAAGACGCTGGGGCCTATCCTGGAAAAGCTCGAGGTTGCCTACGGAGGGCGCTTCAAGCTCGTGAAGATCGATTCCGACCAGGAGCAGCAGATCGCCGGCATGTTCGGCATCCGCAGCATTCCCACCTGCGTGCTGCTCATCGGCGGCCAGCCCGTGGACGGCTTCATGGGCGCGTTGCCCGAGGGCCAGGTGCGCGCCTTCCTCGACAAGCACCTGCCTACCGCCGAGGAAGCCCTGGCCGAGGAGCAGGAAGCCGAGGCCCAGGAAGCGCTGGCCGATGGCGACATGCAGGGTGCGCTGGAGAAGCTCCAGCATGCCGTGGCCACCGACCCCGCCAATGACGACGTGCGTTTCGACTACGTCAAGCTGCTGTTGCAGCTCGGCCGCGAGGATGACGCCAAGGTGGCCTTCGCTCCCGTGATCGCCAAGGCTGCGGGCTCGCGCCGCCTGGGGGCGCTCAAGATCTGGTTCGATGCTCTTGATTTCGTAGCTGCTAGTGCAAGTGGGGAGGGCGCTGGAGCTGAATTCGATGCGAAAATTGCAGCCAATAAGCGCGACTTCGAGGCCCGTTTCGGCCGTGCGCGCTGGCTCATCGCGCAGCAGCGCTGGACCGACGCGATGGACGAATTGCTCGAAATCCTCATGCGCGACAAGGCCTGGAACGACGAGGCCGCGCGCAAGACCTATGTGGCCGTGCTCGAGATCATCGAGCCGCCCAAGCCCAAGGTGGCCGAGGGCCAGATTCCGCCCGAAGACCCGGTGGTGGCAACGTACCGCCGCCGCCTCAGTTCCGTCGTGCTGAGCTGACCCTCCCTGGGGCGGTGTGCACGATGCGGAGGCTGAGCGGGGCGCTGCTGGCCGCGGCATGGCTGGCGGGCTGCGCCACCGCGCCTTCCTTTGATGCGCAGATTACCGGGCTTGCCTTCTCTCGCGAGCGGCTCTATGTGCCGCCGGACGCGTACTTCGAGGCCGCCCTGGTCGATGTCACGAAAGAGGGCGATCCGCCGGTGGTGCTGGGGCGCCAGCGCATCGACGCAGCGGGGCCCTTGCCCTACCCTTTGCGCATACCCTATCGCCAGGCGAGCGTGCAGGCCGGCAGGCGCTACGAGGTGCGGGCTGCGGTGCTGCTGGAGGGAAACCTGTTGCTCGACACGCCCAGCGTGAATCCCGTACTGCTCGAACCCGCATTCCGTCACGTGGACGTGCCCTTGGTGCCCGTGCCCCCGGACCCGGCCATGGCTGCAGCGGCCGTGCCGCTGTGGCAGACGTACTGGGCGCTGGTGGAGGTGGTGGGAGAGGCGCTCCCCGGGCCACCTGCCGAAGGCGCCAGTCCCGCTTATTTGCAGCTGCAGCGCGCTACCCCGCGTGCCAGCGGTTCTGGCGGCTGCAACCGGTTCGTCGCTGGCTATGCGCAGGAAGGCGGTGCCCTGCGCCTGTCGCAGCTCCAGTCGTCTTTGCGGCTGTGCTTGTCGGGAGGGCAGGGCGAGCTGGCGTTCTTCGAGCGCCTTGCCGCCGTGGCCTCGTTCCACCAGCAGGGCCACATGCTGGAGCTGCGCGATGAGCGCGGCAGGCCTTTGCTGCGGTTCGAGGCGCAGGAGCGGGGCATGCCGCCGCTCGAACGCGACGAGCAGCCCATGCGACCGCAGTGAGCCGGCAGCTCAGGCCGTGAGCCGCTCCAGCGCTTCGCGGTACTTGGCGGAGGTTTTCTCGATCACGTCCTGCGGCAGGCGCGGCGCGGGGGCGGTCTTGTCCCAGGGTTTGCCGTTCACCTTGGCCTGCTCCAGCCAGTCGCGCACGAA
>JASLFM010000380.1 GCA_030150585.1 Acidovorax sp. | reverse complement strand
GTGATGGCCGTGGACGCGGCGTCCTGCGCCGGCACGGGCGCGCTGCAGCTGGCCTTGGCCGGGCCCATGGCTGCGCTGACCGGGCTGCCCGCGCCGCTGCTGTGGGGCTCGGGCGCATTCCTCATCGTCTATGCGCTGGCGGCCGCCTGGATGGCGGTGCGCAACCCCGTGCCGCGCACGCTGATCGGCCTGGTGGTGTTGGGCAACTTCGGCTGGGCATTGGCGTGCGGTGCGCTGGCATTCAGTGGTGCGCTGCCGCTGACGGCATTGGGCTGCGCCTGGCTGGCGGTGCAGGCCGTCGTGGTCGTGGTGCTTGCCGAACTGCAGTGGATGGGGCTGCGCGCGACGCGGCCGGCGCGGGGCGTGCGGCACGCCCCTGCGTAAACGCTCAGAGCAGGCGCGCGATGAGTGCGCCTTCGGCGGGGCCTTCGAGCGGAATGCGTACGCGCACCGGGTTGCCCTGGGCGACCTGCACGGGTTCGCCCTCCAGGTTGAACATGCGCTCCAGCAGCACCTGCCGGTTGCCTGCCGGGTGGATGATCTCCAGCGTATCGCCCACGGCGAAGCGGTTCTTGGTCTCCACCTCGGCCATGCCGTCGGCATAGCCGCGCACCTCGCCTACGAAATGGCTGCGCTGCAGCACAGAGTGGCCGGTTTCGTAGTTCTGGTAGTCCTGCGCGGGGCGGCGCTCCAGCAGGCCGCCCGTGTAGCCGCGGTTGGCCAGGCCTTCGAGTTCGGTGATCAGGTGCGGGTTGAAGGGGCGGCCGGCCACGGCATCGTCGATGGCGCGGCGGTAGACCTGGGCCGTGCGGGCCACATAGTACAGGCTCTTGGTGCGGCCCTCGATCTTGAGCGAATCCACGCCGATCTTCACCAGGCGCTCCACGTGCTCCACGGCGCGCAGGTCCTTGGAGTTCATGATGTAGGTGCCATGCTCGTCCTCCATGATGGGCATGAGCTCGCCGGGGCGGCCCTTTTCCTCCAGCAGGTAGATGGCGTCGGCCTTGGGGTGGCGCTTTTGGTCACCGCAGGTGCTGGTGAACTGGTTGTCCAGGTCGTTCTTGGCGTCTTCGAAGTTGAAGCCCGCTTCCATGCTCTGGCCCAGCGCTTCGCCGGTGTTGGGGTCGACCTGCGCATCGTGCGTCTTGTAATCCCAGCGGCAGGCGTTGGTACAGGTGCCCTGGTTGGGGTCGCGGCGGTTGAAGTAGCCGCTCAGCAAACAACGGCCCGAATAGGCGATGCACAGCGCGCCGTGCACGAAGACCTCGATCTCCATGTCGGGGCATTCCTGGCGGATCTTCTCGATCTCGTCAAGGGAGAGTTCGCGCGAGAGGATGATGCGCGACACGCCGGCCTTCTGCCAGAACTTCACCGTGGCCCAATTGGTGGTGTTGGCCTGTACCGAGAGGTGGATCTCGGTCTCGGGCCACTTTTCCTTGACCATCATGATGAGGCCCGGGTCGGCCATGATGAAGGCGTCGGGCTTGCACGCGATCACCGGCTCGATGTCGCGCAGGTAGGTGCGTACCTTGTCGTTGTGGGCGATCAGGTTGCTCGTGACGAAGAACTTCTTGCCGCGCGCGTGGGCCTCGGCAATGCCTTGCGCGATCTGCTCCAGGCGGAATTCGTTGTTGCGGGCGCGCAGGCTGTAGCGCGGCTGGCCGGCGTAGACGGCGTCGGCACCGAAGTCGTAGGCGGCACGCATTTTGTCGAGCGAGCCGGCGGGCAGCAGCAGTTCGGGGCTTTTCAGGGTCATGGCCAGGATTGTCCCCGATCGGGTCACCGGGTCGTATCAACAGGCCCTGACCTGCCCGCAGGTACTGCACGAGCTGCCGCGTGTAGGCGGGCAGCTCCTCCGGCCTGCGCAGGCACGGCACGAGCTGGCGCCGTGCCCTGGGGTCGGCCAGGGGAACAAGCTTCACGCCGAGCGCACGGCATTGGCGATGTTCTGTCTCGGGCGCGCTTCCAGGTCCACCGAGATGCGCGGGTGCTGGGCCAAAAAGCCCGCGAGCGCCTGTGGCAGGTGCTTGCTTTGGTGTCAGGGAAAGCGCGCGGGCACTCGGGATTCGAGCGGGGCGGGCTGGTAGCCGGGCTGGAAGTGGCAGCCCGTGCCCTGCGCCTCGCACCGCTGGGCAACGCTTTGGGGCGTGGGCTTGCGCCCGTGGTCGATCCAGTCCAGCAGCTCGGCGAACAATGCGAGGTATTCGGCGTCGCTCAGGTAGCTGTGCTCGCGCTCGTTGCTGAAGGTCTGCACGAGCCAGTCGCCGGTGCCTGCCGCGGCACGGATGGCGCGGTAGCTGTCCTCGAGTTCGACGAAGGCGGTCGGGTCATGGATGGCGTGCAGTGTCAGCATAGGCAGGCGGGTACGACCCGTGGGCCGGCTGTCGGCTGCCAGCGCGCCCTGGGCCTGGGGATCGGCGGCGTAGCGCAGCACGCCGGCGTTGAGCGCCTGTGCATCGGCGCCTGCATAGATTGCACCGGCGTTGCCGAAGGGGTTGCGACCGCCCAGGCGCTCCTGCACGAGGTCGCGGAACAGCCAGGTCGCCCAGTTCAGGTGCGACAGCAGCGTGCGCTCGGGGATTTTCACGGCCGCGAGAATGGTCTTCAGGTGCGCGGCCTGCGCGGGCGAGCGCTCGTTCGCCGGCAGGCCCACGCCGGTACATTCCTTCACGCGCGCCGCCAACTCGGGGCGCGTGAGCGCCGAACCCTGCGGGAGCCCCATCCACAGCGGGTACTGCGGCTCGTCGGGCCGGGGGTGGTTGCGGCACACGTACTGGTAGACCACCCGCAGGTCCAGCCGGAAGTCGTAGGCGCTGTTGCCGCCGCCCAGTACGCCGCTGGTCAGCAGCACGCCGTCGTAGCGCGGGCGCCCGCCCTGCGCCGCACCGAACAGCTCCGCAGCCTTGGAGGCCACGCCCCCGCCATAGCTCTGCCCATGCAGCAGCGTGCGGCGGGGCGTGCCGAAGGCGCGCACGAAGATGCCGCGCAGCCGCTCCGTATCTTCCGCCGCCATGGTCACGCCGTAGCCGCCACGCCGGTAGGTGGAGCCCGCCCAGGCGTGGCCCGCCTTCACGGTGATCGCCCAGCGCTTGAGGTCTTCCTCGCTGCGCGCGAGCTGGGGCTTACCCAGCTCGGGGCCGCCGTGGGCATGCATCACGAGCACGCCGCTGGCCGGGCGCCAGTCCTGCGGAATGGCGATCCAATAGAGCGCGCCGGCCCCGTCCTCGCCCGTGTAACAGCGGGCCTGTGCGGGGAGCTCGGCTGGACACTGTGCTGGTGTGGGCGCCTGGCTATGCGCATGCGCGCCGGTGCACAGGGCCATGCCGAGCAGGGCGGTGGACAGGAAGTGGCGGGACCTTTGCATGGTGGAGGGTATTGTCATGGCTGGGCGATCCCGGGAGTGGTTGCTGGACCTTGCTCAGACGCGCCGCTTGTCCAGCTTGCGTGTCAGCGTGCGCCGGTGCATGCCTAAGCGCCGCGCAGCTTCGGAGATGTTGAAGCCCGTTTCGGCCAGCACCTCGTGGATGCGCTCCCACTCCAGCGTCTTGATGGAGCTGGAACGGTTGGTGAGCTCCACGTCGGCATTGCCTTCGGACAGGCCGAAGGCGGCCTCGATGTCGTCGGTGTTCGAGGGCTTGGCGAGGTAGTGGCAGGCGCCCAGCTTCACGGCTTCCACGGCGGTGGCGATGCTGGCAAAGCCGGTGAGCACCACGATGAGCATGTCCTCGCTGTGTGCGTGCAGCGTACGCACGCAGGCCAGGCCCGTGGCCTCGCCCTTGAGCTTGAGGTCCACCACGGCGTAGCCGGGAGTGTGCGCGGCAAGCAGCTCCTCCATGCGGGCCATGCCGTCGGCTTGCAGCACACGGTAGCCGCGGCGCTCGAACGAGCGGGCGAGCGTGCGCGCGAAGGCCTCGTCGTCCTCCACGATCAGCAGCAGTCGTTCGTCATCGTCCATGGTCGTTGTGTCCAGTATCCGGCAGTGCGATGGCCGCGAGAGGCAAGGTGATGGTGACCTGCGCGCCGCCGCCGCTGGCAGGGTTGCGATTGTGCGCCTTCACCGTACCGCCGAGCGTGCGCGCCACGTTCATTGCCAGGAACAGTCCCAGGCCGCCGCCTGGGCGGCCCTTGGTGGATTGGTAGGGCGTGCCGAACTGCGCAAGGATGGCGGGCGCGAAGCCCGGCCCCCGGTCGGTAACGGTGATGCGCAGCGCATCGGCATCCTGCTCGGCCGCCATGCCGACCCAGTGCGGGGACGCGTCGCGCGCATTGTCCAGCACATTGAAAACCATCTGCTGCAGCGTGGCATCGGAGACCATGGGGCTGTCGGTCGCCACGCGGTTGTCGTAGACGAAGGTGTCCACCGAGCGCGTGGCGCGCCAGTCGCGCGCGAGCGTGTCGAGGAACTGGCACACCGTGGTCTGCGCCGATGCCTCGCCGCGCGCCTCGCCCGCCGAGAGCAGGATGCCGCTCACGATGGCCTTGCAGCGCTGCACCTGGACCTGCATCTCGGCAATCTCCTCCTGCAGCATCGTGTCCTGGGCGAGCTGTGGCTCGCGGCGCCAGTCGCCCAGAATCACGGCCATGGTGGCCAGCGGCGTGCCCAGCTCATGCGCCGCGCCGGAGGCCAGCAACCCCATGCGCACGATGTGCTCCTCCTCGGCCGCGCGCTGGCGCACGGCGGCCAGGCGCGCGTCACGCTGGCGCAGGTTGCGGCTGATGCGCGTGATGAAGACCACGAGCAGGATCGCGTTGAGCACGAAGCACACGAGCAATCCGAGCACATAGGGGCTGACCAGGCCCTGGTGCACGTCCAGCGCAAGCGGCAGGGGCAGCCGGTGCTCCGCCAGCACGGCAACGCACGCGGCAGTGACCGCCACGATGGACCAGATGTAGCCGCCGCGCAGCAGCATGGCCCCCACGGCGATCTGCAGCAGATACAGGAACACGAAGGGGTTGCTGGTGCCCCCGCTGAGGTAGAGCTGCGACGTGAGCGCCGCCACGTCCACGAGCAGCGCGAGGAACATCTCCACGTTGCGCACGCCGCGCCCCGTGCGCCAGCGCAGCAGGCTCACGATGTTGAAGACCACGAGGCAGCCGGCCACCGTGAGCATCTCGCGCAGCGGTAGCTGGAGTCGCAGGCTGTAGTGCGCAACCTCGATGGTGAAGACCTGGCCGACGACGGCGATCCAGCGCAGCTGGATCAGCTGATGCAGGTTCTTGAGGCCAGCCGCTGCGTTGGCCGAATGCACTTTGCGGGGAGGTCGGGCCGAGGGGTCAGCGCTGCTCATCAACGGGGGGTTCTGAAGTGGCTCGCAGCCGAAGTTCGTAGCGTGCCACAAGCACGAACGCCACCACAACCAGGAGGGCCAGCCCGAACCAGGTGATTGCGTAGACCAGGTGGCTGTCGTGAAAGCGCACCACCGTCAGGCCGGGGCGGGGCCAGGGGCCTTCGCTGCCGGCCAAGGGTGACGGTGCAGCGGGTATGCCTGCGTCGATGAAGAAGGGGGCTGCGTGTGCGAGGCCCTGGGCCTGCGCGATGGCTGCCACGTCTCGGGAGTGCCAGCGCTGCTGCGCGGGGTCATTGCGGCGCAGAAAGCCGCCACCCGGCTCGCTCATGCGCAGCAGGCCGTCGACGGCCACGGTTTCGGCCCGGGGCGTGGTGGCGCCGGGCTGCCCACTATGTTCACCATGTTGCCAGTGGGTGCGCTGCGCCTGGGGGATGAAGCCGCGATTGACCAGCACCTGCCAGCCGTCGGCCGTTTGCAGCGGGGTCATCACCCAGAAGCCCGCCCCCAGCTCCGTGGTGGCTTGGGCCAGCACGGTCTTGTCAGGCAGCCATTGGCCCTGGGTGCGCACGTGCAGGTACTCGTGGCTGGCCGCGTTGATGTGCGGCCATTCGGCGGGGGAAGGGAGCGGCACGGAGGCAGCATGCAGCCGCTGCGTCACGCGCTCGATCAGGTCATGCTTCCAGGCGCGGCGCTGTACTTGCCACATGCCCAGGGCGGTGAAGCCCAAGAACAAGGCGATGCCCGCGAGAGCGAGCACCGCCAGGGTGAGAGGGGAGTGCGGGCGCTTGGCGCCTGCGTCTCCCGTGGGGATGTTGGCGGTCAAGGCGCCTGGTGGTGCTCTGCGCCGTGCTGCACGCCGGGCAGCTTGGGGTGCTCGGGCATCATGTTGTTGTTCATGTGGAACATGACCCACAGCGTGCCGGAGATGCCGATGGCCACGAAGACCACCGTGAAGATGGTCGAGAGCATGGTCCAGCCGCCTTCGAGCTTGCCGTTCATGTGCAGGAAGCACACCATGTGCACCAGGATCTGCGCCACGGCGAAGCCGCCCAGCACAAGCACGGCCGTGTTGCGGTCCGCGATCACCTTCGCCATGACGAGCCAGAACGGGATTGCCGTGAGGATGATCGACAAGACGAAGCCGACCATGTAGCCCGAGAACGTGCTGTGCGGCCCGTCGTTGTCGTGGTGGTGGTCGTCATGCCCGGCGTGGGCATGTGCATGCGTGTGTTGTGCGCTCATTTACAGCACTCCCATCAGGTACACGAAGGTGAAGACGCCGATCCAGACCACGTCCAGGAAGTGCCAGAACATCGACAGGCACATCAG
>JASLFM010000351.1 GCA_030150585.1 Acidovorax sp. | reverse complement strand
TGGTGGCGCCCGGCGCGGGCTGCTGCGGCGCGGTCAAGTTCCACCTCAACGACCAGGAGGGCGGCCGCGCGCAGATGCGCGCCAACATCGACGCCTGGTGGCCCTTCGTGGAAAAGGGCGAGGTGGAGGCGCTGGTCATGAATGCTTCGGGCTGCGGCGTCTCCGTCAAGGAATACGGCCATGCGCTGCAGCATGACGCGCGCTATGCCGAGAAGGCCGCACGCATCAGCGCGCTCACGCGCGACCTCTCCGAGCTGCTGCCCGATTTGGTACCCGCGCTGCGCGAGCGGCTGCGCGGCGTGCCCCAGGGCACCGTGGCCTACCACCCGCCCTGCACGCTGCAGCACGGGCAGAAGCTGCGCGGCGGCGTGGAGACGCAGCTGCGCGCGCTGGGCTTCGACGTGCAGGTGGCGGGCAGCGAATCGCACCTGTGCTGCGGCTCGGCCGGCACCTACTCGGTGCTGCAGCCCGAGATGGCCTATGGCCTGCGCGACCGCAAGCTCGGCCACCTGGGCGCCCTGGCGCCTGCGGTGATTGCGAGCGCGAACATCGGCTGCATCACGCATCTGCAGAGCGGCACGGCCACGCCCGTGCGGCATTGGGTGGAACTGCTGGACGAGGCCCTGGCATGATGGAGGGTTGTTTTCCTCCGACTTGCCATGACCGATTCCGCGTCCGCCCAAGCTTCTGAACCCAAAGCGCCCGCCCGGGCTTCTTCCAAGAGGCTCCCGCGCACCCACCCGCTGCTCGACCAGCTGGCCGCCTGGTACCCGCGCCTGTTCGGCGCCGAGTTCCTGCCGCTCAAGCGCGGCATCTTCCAGGACCTGCTCGACGCGCACCCGGGCGCAATCGACAAGGACGCGCTCAAGCTCGCGCTGTCGATCCACACGCGCTCCACGCGCTACCTCACTGTGGTGGCCAGCGGCCAGCAGCGCCACGACCTGCAGGGCCAGCCCGTGGAGGCCATGGCGCCCGAACATGTGCACCATGCGCTGCTCGAGGTCTTCCGCCGCCGCCAACAACGTGGTGGTGGCCGCGGCGGCGAGGACCTGGGCCCCAAGCTGCGCGCTCGCATCGTGCAGGCCTTCGAGGCCTCGGGCCTCACGCGCGAGCAGTACGCCGAGCGTGTGCGCGGCCGCGATGAGAAGGCCAACGCCCTGCTCGACGAGGCCCTGGCCGAGGCCGCCGCGCGCGCCGCGAAGGACGAGGCGCTGCTGCGCGCCTTCACCGCCAGCGGCCAGGACGAGGCCGCCTTTGCCGGCATGTACGGCATGCCCGTGCGCCAGGTGGCGCAGGCCTTGGCGCGCGCGCGCCGCAGGGTGGCGGAGCCCGTAGAACCGCAGTAGCCATGTGGGTGGGCGTATCGCTGTTTTTCGTGGGCGCGGTGCTGTGCCTCAATGGCTTGTGGATGCGCGGGCACATCGCCGACCGTGAGATCTGGGTCATCAACCTGTTCGTGGGGCTGGTGTCGCTGGCCATTGCGCTGTGCTCCCTTTTCGGGCCGGGCGCGAACACCGCGTCGATCATGGACGGCGCGCTCACGCTGCTGTTCGCCTTCACCTACCTGTGGGTCGCGATCAACCGGCTCACCGGGGCCGACGGGCGCGGCCTGGGCTGGTTCAGCCTGTTCGTCGCCATCACCGCCGTGCCCGTGGCCTGGGGGGCGCTGACCCACGCGCAGACGCCGCTCGACTGGTGGATGGGGGCCAACTGGGCCGCGTGGGCGGTGCTCTGGGGGCTGTTCTGGGCGCTGCTGGCGCTGGGGCGCAACATTGGCCGCGCCACGGGAGCGCTGTGCATCGCCCAGGGCGTGCTCACGGGCTGGCTGCCGGGCTATCTGGTGCTTGGCGGCTGGCTGTAGCGCGAGCGTGCGCCGACACGCTGCTGACACGGCGGTGTCAGCAGCCCCCGCGCAGCATGGAGTCCTTCGCAACCACCTTTCAAGGAGCACTCCACATGACGACCAACGCCATCAACTGGTTTGAAATCCCCTGCGCCGACCTGGGCCGCGCGCAGGCCTTCTACGAACGCCTGCTGGGCCGCGCCCTGCGCCGCGAGGACTTCGGCGGCGAACCCATGGCCCTCTTCCCCAAGGACGAACCCGCGACGGGCGGCTGCCTCGTGGCGGGGCGCCGCACCGCGCCCGATGCGGGCGTGCGCATCTACCTCGACTGCGAGCCCGGCGTGGAGGCCGCGCTGGCGCGCGTGGCGCCTGCAGGCGGCCAAGTCGTCGACGCCTGCACCGAACTGCCCCAGGGCATGGGCTTCATCGCCCACATCCGCGATACCGAGGGCAATACCATCGGCCTGCACGCCATGGCGCGCTGACGCAGCCGCCGCACGGGCTGCTGACATACCGTTGTCAGCAGCCTGGCGGCAGCATGGCAGCCTTTCAACGGTTCCCTTCAGGAGAAATTTCCATGATCCCCTCCGTCGTCCAGGTGCCCGCGTTCAGCGTCGCGGGCATCGCCGTGCGCACCTGCAACCGCGACGAGATGGTGCCCGAGCGCGCCCGCATCGGCGCCCTGTGGGACCGGTTCTTCAGCGAGAGCTGGGCCCGGCGCCTGCCCGGCCCGGGGGCCGACGGGCGCCTCTACGGCGTGTACAGCGCCTACGAATCCGACGAGCACGGCGCCTTCGACGTGACGGCCGGCGTATCCGCCGCCGTGCAGGCCGACCCGCCCGTGGGCACGGCCTGCGTTCAGGTCTTGCCGGGCGACTACCTCGTGTTCCACCGCGAGGGCACCATGCCCCAGATGGTGATCGACGCCTGGGGCGACGTTTGGCGCTACTTCGAGGCGAATCCCGGGGTGCGGCGCTCCTTCCGCACCGATTTCGAGCTGTACGAGGGCCCGGACCGCGTCGCCCTGCACATCGGCGTGTTAGAACCGGCTGCTTCCATGTAACCTCCCATGCGCCGCGCCGACCGCCTGTTCCAGATCGTCCAGCTCATCCGCGGGCGGCGCCTGTCCACGGCGGCCTTCCTGGCCCAGCGGCTCGAGGTGTCGCTGCGCACCATCTACCGCGACGTGGCCGACCTGCAGCACCAGGGCGTGCCCATCGAGGGCGAGGCCGGCGTGGGCTACCGCCTGGGCGCGGGGTTCGACCTGCCGCCGCTGATGTTCAGCCAGGCCGAGGCCAACGCCCTCGTGGCCGCGGCGCGGCTCGCGCAGACCTGGGTCGACGGCGGCATGGCGCGCGAGATCGAGGGCGCTTTAGGCAAGATTCTCTCGGTGCTGCCGCCCGCTGCGCGCGTGGCGGCCGAGGCGCAGGCGCTCTACGCGCCCGGCTCGGGGCTCGACGCGCGCGCCCAGGCCGCGCTGCAGGCGCTGCGCGAAGCCGTGCAGTCCTGCCACGTGGTGCAGCTCGACTATGCGGACGTCCAGGGCCGCCCCAGCCTGCGGCGCGTGCGGCCACTCGGGTGCTTTTACTGGGGCAAGGTGTGGACGCTGTCGGCCTGGTGCGAGCTGCGGGGTGACTTTCGCGGCTTTCGCATCGACCGCATCGCGGGCTTCGAGGTGCTGGACGAGCGCTTCCGGCAGGAGCCCGGCAAGACGCTGGCCGACCTGCTGCGCCAGGTCGAGGCCGAGCGCTGCGTTAGCTGACCGCCAGCGCCGCTTCGATATCCCCCGCCAGCGTGGCCGGGGCATCCTGCGGTGCATAGCGGCGGATCACCTGCCCGTCGCGCCCCACGAGGAACTTGGTGAAGTTCCATTTGATGGCTTTGCTGCCCAGCAGTCCCGGCGCCTCGGCCGTGAGCCAGCGGTACAGCGGCGTGGCCTCGGGGCCGTTCACGTCGATCTTCGCCATCATCGGAAAGCTCACGCCGTAGTTGAGCTGGCAGAAGCCTGCGATCTCCTCGTTGCTGCCCGGGTCCTGGCGGCCGAACTGGTTGCACGGAAAGCCCAGCACGGCCAGGCCCTGGTCCGCGTACTGCTTGTGCAGCGCCTCCAGTCCCGCGAACTGCGGCGTGAAGCCGCAGGCGCTGGCCGTGTTGACGATGAGCAGCACCTTGCCGCGGTACTGCGACAGCGGCACGGGCGGGCCGCTCATGGGCTGGGCTTCGAAGTCGTAGATGCTGGCCATGGATTTCGTGGAAAGCGGAAGGCAAGGCCCATGGTACGCCGTCAGGCCCGGCGCTGCAGCGCCGCCAGCAGTGCCGCGAGCATGATGAGCGCCCCGCCGAGCAGCGTGCGCGGCGCGAGCTGGGCCGAGGCGAGCAGCACCGAGGAGATGCTGGCGAATGCCACCTCCGACAGCATCACCACGGCCGTGGTGCCCGAAGGCAGGCGCGCCGCGCCGTACTGCAGCGCCCAGTTGCCCGCCATGAGCAGCATCGACAGCACGAAGGCCACCGCGGCCCAGGTGGCGTTGAAGGCCGGAAAACCCGGCACGACGCCCGCCGCCGTGCCTGCGAGCGCACTCAGCAGGGCCAGGCCGCAGCCGCCGCCGAACATGGCCAGCATGCGCGCGGGCCCCGGCACGGTGTGCAGGCGGCGCAGCAGCACGTTGGTGAGCGCGAACATGAAGCCGCCCAGCAGCGCGAGGCCGTCGGCCATCGACAGGTTGCGCGCCAGGCTGGCCCACGAGGCCTCGGGCGGCAGCAGCACCAGCGCCACGCCGCCGAAGGCCAGCGCGAGCCGCGCCAGGGCCATGGGCGTGGGGCGCTCGCCGAGGATGCGCCAGGCCAGCAGCACGGCCCAGGCCGGCATCAGGTAGAACAGCAGGATCACGCGCACCACGTCGCCCACCGTCACGGCCCAGTTGAAGGCCACGTTGTTCAGGCCCGAGCTGAGGGCCAGCAGCCACAGTGCCGGGTGGCGCAGCGCGAGCTGCAGCGTGCCGGGCCGCGCAGCCAGCAGGCCCGCCAGCACCAGGCTGTACATCAGCGCCGTGGCCCACAGCGGGTGCAGCCCCGCCGCGTGCATGGCGCGGAACGGCCACCACGACAGCCCCCAGACCAGGGCGTTGAACAGCAGGGCGAGGATGGGGAGCGGGGATTGCATGGAATCGGCCGCCAGCGCCCGTCCAATCAGCGCCAGCAGCTATGAAAACAGGAATTCAGTGGTGGTCGTGCCGCGCGATGGCGAGCAGGTGCTCGACCTCGTCGGCATGGCGCTTGCAGTTGTAGCGGTGCCAGCGCTGGATGACCCACATCACACCGGCCACCACCAGCCCGAACGCCGTGATGGCGCCGAACACCGACAGCCCGAACTTGAGCGACAGGCTGTAGAACGCGCCCATCGCCAGGATGGCCGCCTGCTCGTTGAAGTTCTGCACCGCGATCGACCGGCCCGCGCCCATGAGGTTGTGGCCGCGGTGCTGCAGCAGGGCGTTCATGGGCACGACCAGGTAGCCGCCCAGGCCGCCCAGCAGCACCAAGAACGGAATGGCGACCCAGATGCTGCCGATGAAATTCATGAAGATGAGCAGCAGGCCCATGCCGATGCCCAGCGGAATCACCTGGGTGGCCGCGTCCAGCCGCATGCGCATGGACGCCACCACCGCGCCCACGGCCGTGCCGATGGCTACCACGCCGGTCAGCGCGGAGGCCTGGGTGGTGTTGTAGTTCAGGGCGGCGGCCGCCCAGGCCAGGACGATGAACTTGAGATTGCCGCCCGCGCCCCAGAACAGGGTGGTGGTGGACAGGGAGATCTGCCCCAGCTTGTCGCGCCACAGGCGGCTGTTGCAGGCCCAGAAGTCCGGCAGCATGGCCAGCGGATTGGCAGGCATGGGGCGCATCTCCACGCCCGTGTGCGGAATGCGCAGGTTGAACCAGGCCGCCACCAGGTACAGCAGGATCATGGTGGCGATCGCGGCCTCGGCCGCCGTGTCCACGCCCGTGTCGACGAGGGGCACGTCCACCGACAGCAGCACCGACGAGATGTGCGGCCCGATGAGCTGGCCGCCCAGCAGCACGCCGAGGATGATCGAGGCGATGGTGAGGCCTTCGATCCAGCCGTTGGCCTTGACGAGCTGCGACGCCGGCAGCAGCTCGGTGAGGATGCCGTACTTGGCCGGCGAGTAGGCCGCCGCGCCCAGCCCCACCACGGCATAGGCCAGCAGCGGGTGGGAGCCGAACAGCATCATGAGGCAGCCCACCACCTTGATGGCGTTGCTGATGAACATGACGCGCCCCTTGGGCATGGCGTCCGCGAATGCGCCCACGAACGGCGCGAGCAGCACGTAGAACAGCGCGAACATCGGCACCAGCGCTGCGCGCTGCCACTCGGCAGCACCGTTGTCACGCAGCAATTCGACGGCGGCGACGAAGAGGGCATTGTCGGCCAGCGAGCTGAAGAACTGCGCCGACATGATGGTGTAGAAACCGCGCTTCATCGAATGGCTGTGGCAGGCATCAGCGAAGCTAATGTCCTGATAAAAAGGGACCCGGGGGCAAGTGACTGGCGGTTATATCACGCGCCCATGGCGCGGCCGGGGCTGCGCGGTGCCAGAATGATCCTCCTTTTCCCTAGCCCGCCAGTGCCATGCCGCGCCCCATCCTTGCCACCATCCACACCGCCGCCTTGCACCACAACCTCGCGCGTGTGCGCGCGGCCGCGCCGGACGCCAAGGTCTGGGCCGTGGTCAAGGCCAATGCCTACGGCCATGGCATCGAGCGCGTGTACGAAGGGCTGCGCGGCGCCGACGGCTTCGCCATGATCGACCTGGCCGAGGCCGAGCGCGTGCGCGCCCTGGGCTGGCGCGGCCCGCTGCTGCTGCTCGAGGGCGTGTTCGAGCCGCGCGACCTGGAGCTGTGCTCGCGCCTGGGCATCTGGCACGCCGTGCACTGCGACGAACAGATCGACTGGCTGGCCGCGCACAAGACGCAGGTGCCGCACCGCGTCTTCCTCAAGATGAACTCGGGTATGAACCGCCTGGGCTTCACGCCCGCGCGCTACCGCGCGGCCTGGGCGCGGCTGTCGGCGCTGCCGCAGGTGGAAGAGATTTCGCTCATGACGCATTTCTCCGACGCCGACGGCCCGCGCGGCATAGACCACCAGCTCGCCGCCTTCCGCGAGGCCACGCGCGACCTGCCCGGCGAGCGCTGCATCAGCAACAGCGCCGCCACGCTGCGCCATGGCGGCGATGCGCAAGTGCGCTGCGACTGGGTGCGCGCAGGCATCGTGCTCTACGGCAGCGCGCCCGACCACCCCGAGCGCACGGCCGCGCAGTGGGATCTGCAGCCCACGATGACGCTGTCGGCCAAGCTGCTCGCCACCCAGCAGCTGCAGCGCGGCGACACGGTGGGCTACGGCTCGCGCTTCACGGCCGAGGGGCCGATGCTGATCGGCGTGGCGGCCTGCGGCTACGCCGACGGCTACCCGCGCCACGCCGACACGGGCACCCCCGTGCTCGTGAAGGGCGTGCGCACCCGCCTTGTGGGCCGCGTGAGCATGGACATGGTCACGGTGGACCTCACGCCGCTGCAGCAGGCGGGCATGCCCCTGGGCATGGGCGACGAGGTCACGCTTTGGGGCCGCGCGAGCGACGGCACCTGGCTCTCGATCGACGACGTGGCCCAGGCCGCGGGCACCGTGGGCTACGAGCTCATGTGCGCCCTGGCGCAGCGCGTGCCCGTGGTGGTGGATTGATATGAGACGACAACCCCCTGAGCCGCTGCGCGTCTTCCCCCTTCTCTTACGCTGCGCGTGGGAAGGGGGACGCAGCCCTCGCTGCGGGGCAGCCCTTGCTCGGCTGCCCTGGTGTGGCGCGCGCGATGCGCGGGGTCCTCGTGGATTGCTGATATGAAGACGGCCAAACGCCGCTCCGGCTGGGGATCGGTGCGCATGCGGCACCAGTCCATCGCGCGCACGCTGCAGGGTCGGCACAACCTGCGCCTGCATGGCTGGTTCATAGGCTGCCTCACGCTCGCGCTCATGTGGGGCGCGTCGCATGTGCAGATGCGCCTGGGGGTCGACTCGCTCGCGCTGCGCTACCTTGCCACGCTGGGCATCGGCTACCTGGGCTACCTGTGTGTGCTGCGCCTGTGGGCGGCCTGGTTGCTGGACGACAGCCCGGGAAGCAGCGTGGATCTGCCCGACCCCACCGACCTGCCTTGGCCGGGTGGCCGCGGCGGCGGGAACGTGCCGATGCCGCGCTCGGGTGGCGGGGGCGACTTTGGCGGCGGCGGTGCCACGGCCGATTTCGCCGACCTCGGGGGGGAGGCCGCCGGCCAGGGCCTGGGCGACCTCGCTGGCGGCGCGCTCGAGGCCGTGGGCAGCGCCGACGAAGGGGCCGTCGTGGTCGTGCCCGTGGTCGCCCTCTTCCTCATCGGTGCCGCCGTGCTCTTTGGGGCGGGCGCGCTGGCGCTGCTCTACTTCGGCTGGGACGTGCTGCTGGCCGTGGCCGTGGAGCTGGCCTTCTCGGCCGTGGCGGCGCGCGCCGCCATGGGCGTGGAGCGCGAGGGCTGGCTCGGCGCGGCCGTGCGCCTCACATGGAAGCCGCTGCTTGGCGCGCTGCTGTGCGCCGTGGCGCTGGGCGCGAGCATCGACTACTTCCTGCCCGATGCGCAGTCCCTGCCGCAGGCGGTGCGGATGCTGCGCGGGCACTGACCGGCCGGCCCGCCAATCAGCCCGGCAGCCAGCCGCTCAATCGGCGAATTCGGCCAGCACCTCCAGCACGCTGGCCAGGGCCGGGTTCGGCTGCGGCGCATGCCGGTGCGCCACGGCCATCGGGCGCATGAGCGGGGGCGACAGCGGGCGCACCTGCACGTCCGGTGCGTGCTGCCGGTCTTCCACCTCCTCCAGCGGCAGCAGCGCGGCGCTCTGGCTGGCCGCCGCCAGGCTCTTGAGC
>JASLFM010000333.1 GCA_030150585.1 Acidovorax sp. | reverse complement strand
CAAGCTCATGAAGGCCATCGACGCCGAGCAGTCGATCGAGGCCTTCGAGCACATCCTGGGCGAGGAGCCGCTGCTGGCCTACCGCTTCATGGTCTATACCAACTCGGCCGCGCTGGGCCTGCGCACCGGCGTGGACTCGCTTCGCCGCGGACTGGTGATGATGGGCTACGGCTCGCTCAAGCGCTGGCTTTCGGACCAGCTGCCGCACGCGAGCACCGATCCCAACCTGCAGCCCATCCGCGAGGCGATGGTGATCCGCGCCAAGCTCACCGAGCGCCTCATCGAAGCCGGCATCGAGCACGACCTGCGCCGCGAGGTCTACCTGGCGGGCCTGTTCTCGCAGCTTGACGACCTGCTCAACGAGCCCCTGGGCACGATCCTGCGGCGGCTGCCGCTGTCCGAGCGGATCGTCAACGCCGTCGTGCAGCGCACCGGGCCCTATTCGCCCAGCCTGGAGATGGCGCAGGCGCTCGAGAGCGACGACGCCAAGGTCGTGCGCGACCTGTGCGAGGCGCACGAGATGGGACAGGAGAGCGTGAACCGGGCATTGCTGCGGGTGCTGAGCGACCTGGAAGTCGAGCGGCCAGCAGCGTGATCTTTTCAGGCAAAGCGCCTGCGTAGCCTGCGCTTGAAGCTGTCGTTTTGGTAGCTACTGAGATGGAAGATGGCGGGTACGGGATGTGCCACCGGCCGGCCGCGCCCCAAAGAATCACCCCTGCTGCGCCACCACCCTCTGGAACACCCGCCAGAACCCCGCCTCCTGCGTCGTCGTGAAGTTGATCCGCATCAGCGTGCAAGGCTGCCGGCTCGCATGGAACAGCGCGCCCGGCGCGATCAGGTAGCCCTCGTCGAGCATGCGCTGCGCCAGCACATCGGTATCCACCCCCGTCTCCACCCAGCCAAACATGCCCGCCGGCTCGGCCGCGAAGGTGCAGCCCGCCTCCAGCGCGAGCTGCACACTGCGTGAGCGCGCCTGTGCCAGGCGCAGGCGCATGCGCTCGGAGTGGCGGCGCAACTGGCCCTGTTCGATGCACAGCGCGAGCGCCTGCTCCAGCAGCGAGGGCGTGGTGAGCGTGGACAGCAGCTTGGTGTCGAGCAGGCGCTCCATCAGCTCGGCCGGCGCGGCCAGGTAGCCCACGCGCCAGGCGGGCGCGAGGATCTTGGCAAAGCCGCTCACATAGATGCTGCGCCGCAGGCCGTCGAGCACCGTGAGCCGCGTGGCGTGCTCGGGAGCGATGTGGCTGTAGGTGTCGTCCTCCACCACGTGGAAGTTGTAGCGCTGCGCAAGCTGCAGCAGCTGGTGCGCGCTGCCGGGCGAGAGGCAGTAGCCCGTGGGGTTGTGCAGCACGCTCACGCTCACGAACAGCTTGGGCGCGTGGGCCTCGCAGTAGCGCGCCATCACCTCCAGGTCGGGCCCCTCCGCGCGGCGGGGCACGGGCAGCACGCGCATGCCGAGCGCATCGAGCCGCGCGAACTCCACCGACCAGCCGGGCTCCTCGACCATCACCGGGTCGCCCGCCTTGAGCAGCGTGCGGCTCACAATATCCAGCGCATGCGTGGCGCCCACCGTGGTCATCACCTGTGCGGGCGGCGCGGGCACGCCCAGGTCCTGCAGCCGGTGCGAGAGCACCTCGCGCAGTTCGGGCGAACCCATGGGGTCGCCATAGCTCAGCGAGTGCTGCCGCAGCGCCCCCACCGCCGTGACCTTGCGCACGGCGGCGGGCAGGAAGGAGGTTTCGAGCCAGTCCACGGGAAGCACCCCTGCGCCGGGCTGCGGATGGGCCGAGGCCTGGTGGAACATGCCGCGTATCAGCGCCGTGGCATTGATGCGCGAACCCGATGGCACGCCCAGGGGCGGGCCGCCACCCGCGCCCTCGCGCACCAGGGCGCGTACTGCCTCCAGCGAGCGCCCGGGCACCTTTTGCGCCACATCGCGCACGAAGAAACCGCGCTGGGGGCGCGCCTCCACCAGGCCCTGGGCCAGCAACTGGTCGTAAGCGGCCACCACGGTGTAGGGGCTCACGCCCTGCTGGCGTGCACATTCGCGCACCGAGGGCAGCCGCGCCCCCGCAGGCAACAGCCGTGTGCGGATGCGTTCGGCGAAGCGCTCGGCGAGCTGCTCGGTCAGGGACAAATGGGCGGATCGGTTCAGCATGGAGGGATGCGCGCTGGCGCTCTGTATCGACGCTGTGACCGATACAGCCGATACATATGTTCGACTGACTGTATTGGCTCTGTAATGGTCAAAGCCCCTACATTGGACGCTTGCCTTTGGGAAAAATCAACATGCCCACCGTCGAATTCACCGCCCTGCTCGTGCTGGCCACGGCCATGAGCTTCAGCCCCGGGCCCAACACCACGCTGTCCACGGCGCTCGCCGCCAACCACGGGCTACGCCACTCGATGCGCTTCGTGCTCGCGGTGCCCGTGGGCTGGAGCGCGCTGCTGCTGCTCTGCGCGGGCGGTGTGGGCGCCCTGGTGGTGGCCGTTCCGGCGCTGCGCTGGGCCATCAAGGCCGCGGGCATCGGCTACCTGCTGTGGCTGGCATTCAAGCTCAGCGGCAGCCGCCGCCTGGCCGAGGCCGATGCGCGGCGCATGCAGGTCGGCTTCTGGCAGGGCGCGGCGCTGCAGTTCGTGAACATCAAGGCCTGGCTGCTCGCCCTCACCATCGTGGCGGGCTGGGTCATCGGGCGCGAGGACAGCCTGCAGCGCCTGGCCGTGGTGCTGCCCGTGATGGCGGTCTTCGCCCTCGCCAGCAACCTGCTCTACGCCGCCACGGGCGCGCTGCTGCGCCACTGGCTGGCGCACGGCCAGCGGCTGCTGTGGTTCAACCGTGCCATGGCGCTGGTGCTCGTGCTCACGGCAGCGTGGATGGTGACGGCATGACGGCGCCCAGCCTCGCCCGGCGCGGCACGGCGCATCCCACTCAGCGCGACGAAACCCTGGGCCTGTGGCTCGGCGTGCTGGGGGTGGCGATCTTCGCCATCACGCTGCCCGCCACGCGCCTGGCCACCGGCACGGCCGCACAGCCGCAGCTCTCGCCGTGGTTCGTCACCGTGGGCCGCGCGGCGCTGGCAGGCCTGCTGTCGGCGGTCTTCCTGCTCGCCACGCGCTCACCGCGCCCCCAGGCCCACCAATGGAAGCCGCTGGCGCTGGCCGTGCTGGGCAATGCCATCGGCTACCCGCTGCTGCTGGCCTACGCGCTGCGCACGGTCACGGCCAGCCATGCTGCGGTGGTCACGGCCTTGCTGCCGCTGGTCACGGCGGCAGTGGCGGCCCTGGTGCTGCACCAGCGCGCCCGCGCAGGCTTCTGGATCTGCGCGGTGCTGGGCAGCGCGCTGGTGGTGGCGTTTTCGCTGCTGCGCGGCTGGCAGCAGGGCCACGGCTTTGGCCTGGAGGCCGCCGACCTGCTGCTCGTGGGCGCAGTGGTGGCCGCCTCGGTCGGCTACATCCAGGGAGCGAAGGTCACGCCCGCGCTGGGCGCCGAGCGCGTGATCTGCTGGGTGTGCCTGATGGCGCTGCCCTTCACCCTGCCCGCCGCGCTGTGGCTGTGGCCCATCCAGCCCGTGTCCGCCTCGGCCTGGGCAGGGTTCGTCTACGTGGGGGTGTTCTCCATGTGGGCGGGCTTCTTTGCCTGGTACCGGGGCCTGGCCCTTGGCGGCGCGCTGCGCGTGAGCCAGACGCAGCTGCTGCAGCCCTTTTTCTCGATCCTGGCCGCCATACCGCTGCTGGGCGAACCGCTCGACGTGGTGACGCTCGGCTTCGCGGCGGCCGTGGTCGCCACCGTGGTCGTGGGCAAGAAGCTGTCATGACCCCACGCCTACACCGATACCATTGCACATGCAGCCCCACCCGCAGGGCCGCAGCCCGCCGCACAACGGCATTGTTTGAACGATCCGGCGCACTGGAGCGCGCCTTCCTGGAGATGATTGAATGACGAACTGGACCCTGGCCGCCCGTGCCGCCAAGATGAACCCCTCGGTGATCCGCGAGATCCTGAAGGTGACCGAGAAGCCCGGCATCATCAGCCTGGCGGGCGGCCTGCCCTCGCCCAAGGCCTTCCCGGTCGAGGATTTCGTGCGCGCCTCCAACACCGTGCTCACGCAGGACGGCCACGCGGCGCTGCAGTACGCGGCGAGCGAGGGCTACCTGCCGCTGCGCGAGGCCGTGGCCCGCTGGCTGCCCTGGGACGTGGACCCGTCCCAGGTGCTGATCACCACCGGCTCGCAGCAGGGCCTGGACCTGGTGGCCAAGGTGCTGGTTGACGAGGGCAGCCGCGTGCTCGTCGAGACGCCCACCTACCTCGGCGCGCTGCAGGCCTTCACGCCCATGGAGCCGAAGATCGTGAGCGTGGCGAGCGACGACGAGGGCCCGCGCGTGGACGATTTCGCGGCCAAGGCCGGTGGATCGGGCAATGGCGCCGACCGCGCCCGCTTCATGTACCTGCTGCCCAACTTCCAGAACCCCACGGGCCGCACCATGAGCGAGGCGCGCCGCGCCGCGTTCGTGGCCAAGGCCGCCGAGCTGGGCGTGCCCCTGGTCGAGGACAACCCCTACGGCGACCTGTGGTTCGACCAGCCGCCGCCCGCGCCGCTCACCGCGCGCAACCCCGAAGGCTGCATCTACCTGGGCTCGTTCTCCAAGGTGCTCGCGCCGGGCCTGCGCCTGGGCTACATCGTGGCACCCAAGGCCGTGTTCCCCAAGCTGCTGCAAGCCAAGCAGGCGGCCGACCTGCACAGCCCCGGCTTCAACCAGCGCATGGTGGCCGAGGTGATCAAGGAGGGCTTCCTCGACCGCCACGTACCCACCATCCGCGCGCTCTACAAGCAGCAGCGCGACGCCATGCTTGCAGCGCTCACGCGCGAGATGGCGGGCCTCTCCGTGCACTGGAACCGCCCCGACGGCGGCATGTTCCTGTGGGTGCGCCTGCCCGAGGGCATGAGCGCCATCGACCTGCTGCCCGAGGCCGTGGAGCGCAACGTGGCCTTCGTGCCCGGCGCGGCCTTCTATGCCGACGAAGCCGACGCGCGCACGCTGCGCCTGTCGTTCGTGACGGCCAGCGCCGCGCAGATCGACGCGGGCATTGCCGCGCTGGCGGCCGCCATCAAGGCGCGGAGCTGACGCCATGCTGCGGCTGTGGGGGCGCCTGTCGTCCATCAACGTGCGCAAGGTGGTGTGGGCCGCGCAGGAGCTGGGCCTGACCTTCCAGCGCACCGACGCGGGCGGGCAGTTCGGCATCGTGCGCGAGCCGCACTACCTCGGACTCAACCCCAACGGGCTCGTGCCGCTGCTCGAGGACGACGGCTTCGTGCTGTGGGAGTCGAACGCCATCGTGCGCTACCTGTGCGCGCGCCATGCCACAGGCAAGGCGGCCGGTACGCTCTACCCCGAGGACCTGCCCGCGCGCTTCGTCGCGGAGCAGTGGATGGACTGGCAGCAGACCACGCTGAACCCGGCCGGTCGCCATGCGTTCGTGCAATGGATCCGCACCCCCGCGCCGCAGCGCGACGCGGCACTCATCGCGCAGTCGGTGGCGGCCACCGAGCCGCTGCTGGCCCTGCTGGATGCGCACCTGGCGCAGCAGCCCTTCATCGCGGGCGAGCGCTTCACCATGGCCGACATTCCCGTGGGCTGCGAAATCCACCGCTGGTGGGGCCTGCCGCAGGAGCGGCCCGCGCTGCCGCACCTGGAGCGCTGGTACCAGTCGCTGCTCGCACGCCCCGGCGCGCGCGGCGTGCTGGACCTGCCCCTGTCCTGACCCTCTCAGAACGTCCCAAGGAGCCCGCATGCGACCGCGCCCGTTCCAGCAGATCGACGTGTTCAGCGACCGCCCCGGCGACGGCAATCCGCTGGCCGTGGTGCTCGATGCCGACGGCCTGTCGGACGCCGACATGCGCCGCTTCGCCGCCTGGGCCAACCTGTCGGAAACCACCTTCCTGCTGCCGCCCACCGAGGCGGGCCTCGCGGGCGGCGCCGACTACCGCGTGCGCATCTTCACTCCCGGCGGCGAGCTGCCCTTCGCGGGCCACCCCACGCTCGGCACCTGCCACGCCTGGCTGCAAAGCGGCCGCCGGCCGCGCGTGGAGGGCGTGGCCGTGCAGGAGTCGGCCCTGGGCCTGGTGCGCATCCGCCTGAGCGGCGAGCGCATGGCCTTCGCGGCGCCGCCGCTGCGGCGCTGGGCCGCGAGCCCCGCGCTCGTGCCGCTGGTGGCCAGCGCGCTCGGCGTGCGGCCCCAGCAGATCCGCGCCGCGCAGATGCTCGACAACGGCCCCGTGTGGCTCGCGCTGCTGCTCGACAGCGCAGAGACCGTGCTGGAGCTCGTGCCCGACCATGCGCGCCTCAAGGACCTGGGGCAGGACGTGGGCGTGGTCCACGTGGGCCCGCTGGCCGCCGATACCGCACGGCCCGGCGTGGTCGTGCGCGCCTTCGCAGCGCCCATGGGCAACCCCGAGGACCCCGTCACGGGCAGCCTCAACGCCAGCATCGCCCAGTGGCTCATCGCCGAGGGGCTCGCGCCCACGAGCTACCTCGTGGCCCAGGGCGAATGCCTGGGCCGCGCGGGCCGCGTGCACATCGCGCAGGACGAGGGCGGCCAGGTCTGGGTCGGCGGCCGCGCCGTCACCTGCATCGAAGGGACGGCGCTGCTATGACGACTCCGACCGGCTGAGGCCGCCTTTCCCGCCATCCACCGCCTGCCGCGCGCTCCTGGCGCGCCAGGGATTCGTTCGCCCTTTTTTCACCCGAGCAAATGCCATGAACCTGAAAAAACGCCCCTTCAAGCAAGTCGACGTCTTCACCGCCCGCGCCTACCGCGGCAACCCGCTGGCCGTGGTGCTGGACGGCGAAGGCCTGTCCACCGAGGACATGCAGCACTTCACGAACTGGACCAACCTGTCGGAGGCCACCTTCCTGCTGCCGCCCACCACGCCCGAGGCCGACTACCGCGTGCGCATCTTCTGCCCGGGCCGCGAACTGCCCTTCGCGGGCCACCCCACGCTGGGCAGTTGCCATGCCTGGCTCGAAGCGGGCGGCCGGCCGCGCGTGCCAGGGCAGGTGGTGCAGGAATGCGGCGTGGGCCTGGTCACGCTGCGGCAGGATGGCGAGCGCCTGGCCTTCGCAGCGCCGCCGCTGCTCAAGAGCGGGCCGCTCGACGAGGCCGACGTGCAATTGATCGCGCGCGGCCTGGGCGTGGCGCGCGAAGACATCATCGCCCACGCCTGGTGCGACAACGGCCCCAACTGGCGCGGCGTGATGCTGCGCTCGGCCGAGCAGGTGCTTGCGCTGCGGCCCGACGGCGCCCTCCTCGCGGGGCTGGACGTGGGCGTGGTGGGCCCGCGTGGCAAGGTCGGCGTGGTGGGGGCGAGCGACGCCGAGGGCATCGCCTTCGAGGTGCGTGCCTTTTTCCCTGGCAACAACGGCCTGGCCGAGGATCCGGTCACGGGCAGCCTCAATGCCGCGCTCGCGCAGTGGCTCATCGGTGCAGGGCTCGCGCCCTCGCGCTATGTGGCAAGCCAGGGCACGGCGCTCGCCCGCGCGGGGCGCGTGCACGTGCAGCAGGACGGCGAGCGCATCTGGATCGGCGGCGGCTCGGTCACCTGCGTGGACGGCGAGGTCCTGCTGTGACGCGGGCCGCACCCCGCCGCGTAGCCCCCCTGTACTCCGAGGACTCCACCCCATGACCACCGACCTGCTCCCCACCCTGGCCGACATCGAGGCCGCCGCTCGCGTCGTCTACCAGGACTTTCCCCCCACCCCGCAGTACCGCTGGGGCTTGCTGAGCGAACGCCTGGGCGCTGACTGCTGGCTCAAGCACGAGAACCACACGCCCGTGGGCGCCTTCAAGATCCGGGGCGGGCTGACCTACTTCGACCAGCTCGCACAGCGCGGCCCCCTGCCGCGCGAAGTCATCAGCGCCACGCGCGGCAACCACGGCCAGAGCATGGGCTGGGCCGCACGCCGCCATGGCGTGGCCTGCACCATCGTCGTGCCGCACGGCAACTCGGTCGAAAAGAACGCCGCCATGCGCGCGCTCGGCGTGGCGCTGATCGAGCACGGCAGCGACTTCCAGGAGGCGCGCGAGCACGCCATGCGGCTTGCGCAGGAGCGCGGCGCGCACATGGTGCCGAGCTTCCACGCCGACCTGCTGCGCGGCGTGGCCACCTACTGGTGGGAGTTCCTGCGCGCCGTGCCGCAGATGGACGTGGCCTACGTACCCATCGGCCAGGGCTCGGGCGCCTGCTCGGCCATCGCAGCCAAGCAGGCACTGGGCCATGGCGTGCGCATCGTGGGCGTGGTGAGCCGCCATGCCACCACCTATGCCGACTCCATCGCCGCGGGCCGCGTGGTCGAGGCGCCCGTGACCACGCAGCTCGCCGACGGCATGGCCTGCCGCGTGGCCGACCAGGCCGCGCTCGACATCCTTGCGCCGCACCTGGACCACGTCGTGCAGGTCAGCGACGACGAGGTGGCCGCCGCCATGCGTGCACTCTTCACCGATACGCACAACGCGGCCGAGGGCGCAGGCGCGGCGGCCCTCGCGGCAGCGCTGCAGGAAAAGGACCGGCTCGCAGGCCTGACCGTGGGCCTGGCGCTCACAGGCGGCAACGTGGATGCGGCCATGTTCGCGCAAGCGCTCGCGCCACGCTGAAGCGCCCGCCCCGGTTTTGCCTAGCGAAACCCACCCTTCTGCCAACCGCTTGCCCCGGGGGCAACGCTCACAGAGACTCCGCGGCTGGCAGAAGGGTTTACCCGGTCTGCAATTTCATTCTGCAAAACTTTTCCCGCCAGGTTTGACGCGGAACGCCCCGGGCCAACACCATTGCCTCTAACTGCCGCGGCCATAAGCGGTGGGGGAGACACACCATGCGATGGAGACAACGCCCGCCAGGTTCGAACTGGGGCGAATTCGGGCCCGACGACCAGCTCGGGCGCGCCAACCTGATCGGCCCCGAGCAGGTGCGCAAGGGCGCGCAGGAGGTGATCGAAGGGCGCAGCTTCTGCCTCTCGCTGCCGCTCGATTTGCCAGGCGGCAACGCACTCAACGCGCGGCGCCATCCCCCGCGTTTGTCGCCCACGCGCGCAGGCGACCGGCCTTACCTCAACTTTCCGCTGGGCCACGTGTACACGGGCGCTACCGACGTCATCAGCGACGACCAGGTGCTGCTGTCCTTGCAGTATTCCACGCAGTGGGACTCGCTGGCCCACGTGGGCTCGCTGTTCGACCCCGAGGGCGACGGGCGGCTGCGCACCGTCTATTACAACGGCTTCCGGGGCCACGAGCACGTGCTGGGCCCGGTGGACCATGGCCTGCCGCAGCGCGACGCGCAGGGCGCGCCCGGCCCCTACCGCCCCGTGTGCTGCGAGGGCCGCCCCGCCGATGCCAGCGTGGCGCGCGCCCTGGGCGTGGAAAACCTCGCCGTGAAGGGCATGCAGGGGCGCGGTGTGCTGGTGGACATCGCGCGGGTCTGTGGCATGGAGTTCCAGGACATAGGCTACGACCAGCTCATGCAGGCCATGGACCGCTGCGGCGCCACCGTGGAGCGCGGCGACATGCTGCTGCTGCGCACAGGCTTCGCGGGCCTGGTGCTGTCGATGCAGGGCCAGCCCGACCCCGAGCGCCTGCACCACAGCTGTGCGGCGCTGGACGGCGGCGACGAGCGGCTGCTGCGCTGGATCAGCGACAGCGGCATCGCCGCCCTGGTGGCCGACAACTACGCCGTGGAGCGCCACCCGCCCCGGCGCGTGCCCGAGGACGGCGCGCCCTACCCCGTGCTGCCCCTGCATGAGCACTGCCTGTTCAAGCTCGGCCTGCCGCTGGGCGAGCTCTGGTACCTCGACGATCTGGCCGAGGCACTGCACGCGCTGGGCCGCACGCGCTTCCTGCTCACAGCCCCGCCGCTGCGCCTGCCCGGCGCCATCGGTTCGCCCGTCACGCCCATCGCCACGCTCTAGTTCCACCATCTTTCGACAACGACCTTCCAGGAGACACCGACATGCAACGCCCCCACTCTTCCACGCTGCGCCAGTGCGCACGCGCCGCGCTGAGCGCCACCCTCGCTCTGGGCGCCGCCACGGCACTCGCCCAGGACGTCCAGATCTCCGACGACGTCGTGCGCCTGGGCATCCTCAGCGACCTCAACGGCCCGTTCGCCGACATCACCGGCCCCGGCAGCGTCGCAGCGATCCAGATGGCCATCGACGACTTCGGCGGCAAGGTGCTGGGCAAGAAGATCGAGCTGATTGCCGCCGACCACCAGAACAAGGCCGACATCGCATCGAGCAAGGCCCGTGAATGGTTCGACACCGGCAAGGTGGACGCCATCATGGACGTGGCCGTCTCCGCTCCTGCGCTGGCGGCGCTGGAGATCGCCAAGCAGAAGCAGAAGGTGATCATCTTCAACGGTCCCGGGCTGGACCGCCTGACCAACGACCTGTGCATGCCCAGCACCGTGCACTACGTCTACGACACCTACGCCCTGGCGAACGTGACGGCCAGCGCCATCACCGAGCGCGGCGGCAAGGACTGGTTCTTCGTCACGGCCGACTACGCCTTCGGCCACAGCCTGCAGGACCAGGCCAGCGCCGTGGTGACGGCGCATGGCGGCAAGGTGCTGGGCGCGGCCAAGCACCCCATCGGCGCAACGGACTTTGCCTCGTTCCTGCTGAGTGCGCAGAACAGCAAGGCCCAGGTCATCGGCCTGGCCAACGCGGGCGGCGATACGGTCAACACCATCAAGGCCGCGCGCGAGTTCGGGCTCACGCAGGGCAAGAAGCAGCAGCTCGCGGGCCTGCTCATGTACATCAACGACGTGCACGCCATCGGCCTGCGCACGGCGGCCGGGCTGATGCTCACCGAGGCCTTCTACTGGGACATGAACGAGGAGACGCGGGCCTGGTCCAAGCGCTACTTCGAGAAGATGAAGAAGATGCCCAACATGAGCCAGGCGGGTGCCTACTCGTCCACCATGCACTACCTCAAGGCCGTGCAGGCTGCCAAGACCGACGACACCGCCAAGGTCATGGCGCAGATGAAGGCCACGCCCATCAACGACTTTTTCGCCAAGAACGGCCGCATCCGCGAGGACGGCCGCATGGTGCACGACATGTACCTTTTCGAGGTCAAGTCGCAGGCCGAGTCCAAGTACCCCTGGGACTACTACAAGCTCGTGGCCACGGTGCCGGGCGACAAGGCCTTCCTGCCGTTGTCGCAGTCCAAGTGCCCGCTGGTGAAGAAATGAAGAACACCGCGCTCATCGTCGGTGCCACGGGCGTCGTGGGCCAGGCTTGCCTGCGCCATTTCGCCAGCCTGCCTGGATGGAATGCCGTGGGCGTGGCGCGCCGCGCCATCGCCCTGCCTGCGGGCGCAACCTCGCTGCAGCTGGACCTGCAGGACACGGCGGCCTGCCAGGCCGCGCTGGGCGCGCGGGGCGACATCACCCACGTGGTCTACGCCGCCGTCTACGAGCAGCCCGGCGGGCTGGTGGGCGGCTGGCGCGACCAGGAGCAGATGCGCACCAACCTGCAGATGCTGCGCAACGTGGTCGAGCCGCTGGACCGCCCCTGCGGCCCATTGCGCCACGTCACCATCATGCAGGGCGGCAAGGCCTATGGCGTGCACATCCACCCCCAGATTGCCGTGCCCGCCCGCGAGCGCTGGCCGCGCGACGCGCACGAAAACTTCTACTGGCTGCAAGAGGACTTCCTGCGCGAGCGCCAGGCCCGCTCCGGCGCCTGGCATTTCACCATCATGCGCCCGCGCATCGTGTTCGGCGACGCCCTGGGCAGCCACATGAACCCCATCCCGGCCATCGGCGTCTATGCCTGGCTGCGCCATGAGCAGGGTCTGCCCCTGGCCTACCCCGGCGGCCCCGCGCGCGTGAACCAGGCCGTCGATGCCGACCTGATCGCCCAGGCCTGTGCCTGGGCCGCCGAGTCACCCAAAGCGCGCAACGAGACCTTCAACCTGGAGAATGGCGACGTGTTCGTCTGGCAAAACGTCTGGCCCGCCATTGCCGATGCGTTGGGCATGCCCGTGGGCGCGCCCGAGCCGCAGTCGCTGGCCGCTGCGCTGGCCGGCCAGCAGCCCGCGTGGGAGCGCCTCGTGGACAAGTACCAGCTGGCGGCGCCACGCGATCTGGCCGCCTTCATCGGCCAGGGCGCGGCGTACGCCGACTTCCAGATGAACCATGGCAAGACCGGCCCGCTGCCACCGGTGATCATGAGCTCGGTGAAGATACGCCAGGCGGGCTTTCATGCCTGCATGGACACCGAGGACATGTTCCGCAAATGGTTCGGCCAGCTGCAGCAGCGCAGGCTTCTGCCCAGCGCGGACGAAGCCCGCGCGCACTGAGCACGGAGGCCGGCGCCACCCACCGTGGCGCCGGCCCCAAGCGGACCGGCCTCGCCCCGCCAGATGCTGCGGCTGGGCGAACTGGCGTGCTCAAGGCCTTCCGGCGCGGGCACCACGCTGCATGGCAACCGGGTGGATGGATGCGCGCGCTACAGCAGCGGAACCCCGGTCATCGCCTGCACATCTTCACGGCTGACGCCATCCGCAAGTTCGACCAGCCGCAAGCCACCCGCCACCACATCGAGAACGCACAAATCCGTGATGGTCCTGGAGACGACAGCGAGCCCGGTCAGGGGCAGCGTGCACTCCGGCAGGATCTTCAGGTCCCAGCCGCCATCCTTGCGCCGTGCCACATGCTCCATGAGGATGATCACGCGGCCCACGCCAGCGACCAGGTCCATCGCGCCCCCCATGCCCTTGACCATCTTGCCTGGAATCATCCAGTTGGCCAGATCGCCGCGCGCGCTGACCTGCAAGGCGCCCAGGATCGACAAATTGATCTTGCCGCCACGTACCATGGCAAAGCTGTCGTGTGAGCCCACAATGCTAGTTCCGGGCAGCGTCGTCACGGTCTCCTTGCCTGCGTTGATGACATCCGGGTCCACTTGATCTTCAAGCGGATAGGGGCCGATCCCCAGCATGCCGTTTTCGCTCTGCAGCCAGACATCGATGGCCGGATCCACGAAGTTCGCGACGCGCGTAGGCAATCCGATCCCCAGATTGACATAGAAGCCATCGCGGAGCTCTTGCGCCGCCCGTGCGGCCATTTGGTCATGCGTCCATGCCATGTCAGCTTCCTTCACCCTGCCGAACCGTACGGCGCTCGATGCGTTTTTCCGGATGCGCATTCAGAACGATGCGATGGACATAGATGCCTGGCAGGTGAATCTCATCCGGATCGAGGCTACCGGTCTCCACAATCTCCTCAACCTCCACCACCGTGCACTGGCCAGCCATCGCAACGGCCGGGTTGAAATTGCGTGCCGTCCGACGAAACACCAGGTTGCCCGCGCGATCCGCCTTCCACGCCTTCACCAGCGACAGCTCGGGAACGAGCGACTCTTCCAGGACATACGTCTTGCCGCCAAACTCGCGCAGTTCCTTCCCTTCGGCCACCACGGTGCCAACGCCCGTGCGGGTGAAGAATGCGGGGATCCCTGCGCCACCCGCCCGCAGTTTCTCGGCCAGCGTGCCCTGGGGTGTGAATTCGAGCTCGAGTTCCCCCGCAAGGAACTGCCGCTCGAATTCCTTGTTCTCCCCCACATAGCTGGCGATCATCTTGCGGATCTGGCGTGAGCGCAGCAGCTTGCCCAGGCCGAAGTTGTCGACCCCTGCGTTGTTGGAGATGGCGGTCAGGTCCTTGACGCCCGAAGCCAGCAAGGCGTCGATCAGGGATTCTGGAATGCCGCACAGGCCAAAGCCACCAACGGCGATGAGTTGGCCATCTCTGGCCAGCCCGGCGAGCGCGCCCTCGGCGCTGGGATATACCTTGTTCATTTTCCAATCCAGGTTAGGGGGGTGAAGGTTGGCCGTTTCGCCGCCCCGCCCCAGCGCGCCATTTGGCATCGAGCCGGGCGATGGCCACGCCCATCACGACGCGGCGGGAAGGTCAGACTGCGGGCCGATAGCGCTGTGCGGCCTGCCACCCCAGCTCGGCCAGCGGGCCAGCCTTGCGGCCGGTCTCCACGGCATCTGCCGCAGCGGCATTGCCATTGGCGGCGCGCTGCGCGATGCCGTGCAGGATGGCCGCCATGCGGAACAGGTTGTAGGCGATGTAGAACTCCCAGTGCCCGGCCGCGTCACGCCCCGTGGCATCGCCATACCACTGCACGTACTGCTCTTCCGACGGAATGCCGAGCTTGGCGAGATCCAGGCCGCCAATGCCGCGCCACAGGTCGTGCGGTATCCGCCAGCCCATGCACTGGTACGACAGGTCGGCCAGCGGATGGCCAAGCGTGGACAGCTCCCAGTCCAGCACGCCGATCACGCGCGCTTCGGTGGGGTGGAAGATCAGGTTGTCGAGCCGGTAGTCGCCATGCACCAGCGTGGTCTCGTCACCTGCGGGCAGATGCGCGGGCAGCCACTCCATGAGCTGGTGCATGGCCCCGCCCACGGGCAGTGCCGACTCCTGGCACTGGCGCGTCCAGCGCGCGATCTGGCGGCCTACGTAATTACCTTCCTTGCCGTAGTCGCCCAAACCAGCCGCCTTGTAGTCCACGGAATGCAGCGCGGCGATGACACGGTTCATCTCGCGGTAGATCGCGAGGCGCTCGGCGCTGCCCATGCCCGGCAACCCCTGGTCCATGAACACGCGACCCTGCAGGAACTCCATCACGTAGAACGGCGTGCCGATGAGGCCAGCGTCTTCGCAATAGCCGAGCATGCGCGGCACCGGAACGCCGGTATTCGCCAGCGCCTTCATCACCCGGAATTCGCGATCGATGGCGTGGGCCGATGCGATCAGCGCACCAGGTGGCTTCTTGCGCAGCACGTAGTGGCGATTCTTGCCCGCGTCGATGCGGAACGTTGGGTTGGACTGGCCTCCCGCGAGCACGCTCGCGCTGATGGCATCTCCATCCGCCAGGCCTTTTTCGCGCAGGTAGGCGCCGAGCGCATCCATCGGGAGATTCACGGCTGCCGTGCTCATAGCCCGCTCACCAGATGGGCGCCGTCCACGGCCACGGTGGCGCCCGACATCGCCGCGCCCGCATCGGACGCCAACAGCAGCAGTGGGCCATCCAGATCGCTCGGATCGCTGAAGCGGCGGCTTGGAATGCGCATGCGCAGCTTCTCGCCGAGCTCGCTGCGCAGAAAGTCGCGGTTCAGGTCGGTGACCACGTAGCCGGGCAGCAGCGCATTCACGCGGATGCCGTAGCGCGCGAGCTCGAGCGCCATGGCCTTCGTGGCCTGGATCACGCCGGCCTTGGAGATCGCGTAAGGCGCCACGCCGCCGCCGACGCGCTCGCCGAGGATGGAGGCCACATTCACGATCGCCCCGCCCTTTTTTGCGGCCACCATGCGGCGCGCGCCCTCCGTAGCCACCAGCCAGCTGCCCTTGAGGTTGGTGCCCATCACCTGGTCGAAGTCTTCCTCGGTCTGATCGAGCAGCGCGCGCGTGACGGTGACGCCCGCGTTGTTGATGACCACGTCGGGCACGGCCCATGCGCTCACGGCGTCGAAGCAGTCACGCACGCTTTGTGCGCTGCCCACGTCGAGCGAGAAGGCGCAGGCTTCTGCGCCGCAGCGCGCGATGTCTTGAACCACGGACTGCAGCTTGTCCGCGCGCCGTGCGGCCACCGCGACCCTCGCGCCGTTGGCCGCGAGCATCTTGGCGAAGTGGGTCCCGAGGCCACTCGATGCGCCGGTCACGAGGACCAGTTTGCCCTGGAGGCTGAACTTGTGCATCACCCCACTGCTCATGCCGGGCCCTCCGCAGCCGCAGCGGCCTTCTCGGCCATGTGCACGAGCTTGCGCGCCATGCTCCAGCGGTGCACCTCGCTGGGACCGTCGTAAATGCGGAAGGCGCGCATGTCGGTGAAGATGCGCATCACGGGCGACTCGCCCGTGACGCCCTGGCCGCCCAGGATCTGCACGCTGCGGTCGACCACGCGCCACTGCGCCTCCGAGCACACGACCTTGGCGCGGCTCGATTCGAAGTTGCACTTTTCGCCCTGGTCCAGCATCCAGGCGGTGTGCCAGATGTGCAGGCGCGCGGTGTGCAGGTCCATGTCGTTGTCGGCCAGCATGAAACCCACGCCCTCGTGCTGCGCCAGCGGCTGGCCGAAGGCCTGGCGCTTGCGCGCATAGGCCAGGGCCGCATCGTGCGAGCGGCGGGCCTGGCCCAGCCAGCGCATGCAGTGCGTGAGCCGCGCGGGCGCCAGGCGCACCTGCGCGTAGCGAAAGCCCTTGCCCACCTCGCCCAGCACGTCGGTGGCCGGCACGCGCAGGTTCTCGAAGCGCAGCACGCCGTGCCCGCCCGTGAAGCAGGCGTCCATGGCGTCCATGCTGCGTTCGAGCACGATGCCGGGGCGGTCCATGTCCGCGAGGAACATGGTGGCCGATCCGTCCTCCATGCGCGCCATGATGATGGTGTAGTCGGCGCCCTCGGCGCCCGTGATGAACCATTTGAGGCCGTTGATCACGTAGTCGTCGCCGTCGCGCACGGCCGTGGTCTTCAGCATCGAAGGGTCGGCGCCCGCACCCGGCGCGGGCTCGGTCATGGCGAAGCACGAGCGCGTATGGCCCGCCACCTGGGGACGTAGCCAGCGGTCCTTCTGCACGGGCGTGGCCACCTCCTCCATGAGGTGGATGTTGCCCTCGTCGGGCGCGTGGATGTTGAGCGCCGTGGGGCCGAGCCAGGAGTAGCCCGCCTCCTCAACTACCACGGCCTTGGCCACGTGGGACAGGCCCATGCCGCCCATCGCGCGCGAGGCGTGGGGCGTGAGCAGGCCCGCGCGCCGCGCGCGCTCGACCAGCTCGCGGCGCAACGCCTCGCTGGGGCCGTGGTGCGACTGGCGCTCGTCGTTTTCGAGCGGGATCACCTGCTCGGCGATGAAGTCCCGCGTGCGCTCCTGCAGCGCCCGCAGTTCGGGGGAGAGGGAAAAATCCATGGGTAATCCTTACAGCTTCTATGAACCGCTGGCAGGCACGGGAGCGCACTCCACCAGAGCGTCCACGACCACCGCGCCATCCCCGGCGGCTCCTACCATCACAGGGTTGAGATCAACGGACGCAATGGTGCCGCGCGCGCCGGCAATCACCGTCCCGACCGCGACAGCGATCTCCGCCAGCGCATGCACGTCCAGCGGCGGGTCGCCGCGCACGCCATCGAGCAGCGGCGCGATGCGCAGCGTGCGCAGGGCCTGAACCACCTCGTCCTGGCTGAAGGGCGGCAGCAGCACGGCGCAGTCCTTGAGCGCCTCGACATTCTTGCCGCCGTCGCCCACCACGACCACGGGGCCGAAGACCGGGTCGACGCGCGCGCCCACCATGAACTCGTGGCGGCCCTTGCGTGTGGCGGCCACGATCACGCCATCGCGCGCCACGCCCATCTGCGCCATCTTGGCGTCAAAGCGCTCGAACAGTTCGCCTGCCTGCTCGCGCGATGCAACACCCAGCGCCACCAGGCCGTGCTCGGACTTGTGCGGCACTTCGGCCGAGCAGGCCTTGACCACGGCGGGCGCACCGACGGCATCGAACGCCGCACGCGCCGCCTGCGCCGAACGGCACAGGTGCATCGGCACGGTGGGTACGCCATGGCGTGCGAGCAACGCCAGGCTGTCCGCTTCGTTGAGAAAGCCGCGTGCGCCTTCGGGCAGCTGCACCGTGGGCAAGGCCGGCCAGACAGCGCGCGGCCGGCGCAGCAGCGCCGTGTGGTCCGCGACCTGCGCGAGCACGCCGAGCGCCTCGCCCTCGTTCGGGAAGGTCGCGATGCCCTGCGCGCGAAACGGCTCGGCCACGCTTTCCTGCCACGCGGCCACGGCCACGGGCTTGCCCGTGGCGGCCTCGAACGCCGCCGCGTCGCGCGCGAAGGCCTGCACGTCGTAGCCCGCGCCCGCCACGGGGATGTTGATGAAAAACAGGTCCGCCGCCGGGTCCCGGGCCACAGCCGGCAGCACGTCGCCGAACAGGCCGCTGTTGCTCAGCAGCGCGGCGGTGATGTCGATGGGGTTGCTCGCCGTCGCGAAGCCTGGCAGCTTGGACGCCACGTCGGCCTGGGTGTCGCGCGAGAGTTCGGCCAGGGGCAGGCCGTTGTCTTCGGCCGCGTCAGCGCCCATCACGCAGCTCGCACCCGAGTTGCTGATGACCACGATGCGCCGCCCTTCGGGGCGCCAGCCCTTGAGGTAGGCCTGTGCCGCGCGCGCCTGCTCGTGCGGGTCGCGCACGCGCCAGATGCCATGGTGGCGAAAGAAGGCGTCGACGGTGCGGTCCTCGTTGGCCAGCGAGCCCGTGTGCGACGAGGCGGCCTTCTG
>JASLFM010000462.1 GCA_030150585.1 Acidovorax sp. | reverse complement strand
GGTCATCAGCGGCGCGGCGATCATGAAGATCACCAGCAGCACCAGCATCACGTCGATCAGCGGCGTCATGTTGATGTCGCTCATGGGGCGAGCGGCGTCGTGCTTTTCGAGCCGACCGAAGGCCATGGTCAGCGCGGGTCTTGATCGAGCAGCTCGCGCAGGTCGTGCGCAAAGCCTTCGAGGTCCGCCTCGCAGGACGCGACCATCTTGCCGAACACGTTGTAGGCCAGCACGGCCGGGATGGCCACGGCCAGGCCGGCGGCCGTCATGACCAGCGCCTCGCCCACGGGGCCCGCGACCCGGTCGATCGTGATCTGGCCCGCGCCCGCAATGGTGGTGAGTGCGTGGTAGATGCCCCAGACGGTGCCCAGCAATCCTACGAAAGGCGCCGTGGACCCCACGGTGGCCAGCAGCACCTGACCGAACTGCAGGCGGCCCAGCACGCCGTGCAGCGCATCGCGCAGCACGCGCGTGAGCTGCTGCTCGGCACTGCCACGCGCGGCCAGGGTCTCGGCGCGCTCGGACTTGGCAACGGAATTCGCGGCGCCCACCAGGGGCAGGACCAGCGCCTCGCGGTCAAAGGCCTCGATCTGGCTGGCGGCGGCGGAGAGCGAGGGAGCCTGCCAGAACGCTGCCGTGCAGCGCGGCACGTCGGCGCCCGCGCGGTGCATGACGCGGACCTTCCAGAGGATCACGACCCAGCTCGCCACCGACATGGCCAGCAGCAGCACGGCCGAGGCCTGGGTGACGGCATCGCCCTGGCGCAACCAGTGGAAGGGGTCCATGCCTTGGCCTCGCCGGATCCGGTCAGTGGTTCAGCCCGAGCACGTCGAACATGCCGAACATGCCCGTGCGGTGCGCGGCCAGGAAGCGCGCGGCGCGCAGGCTGCCTTCGGTGTAGCCCACGCGGCTGGTGGATTTGTGCGTGACTTCCACGCGCTCGCCCGCGCCGATGAACATGACGGTGTGCTCGCCCACCACGTCACCGCCACGGATGGTCGCGAAGCCGATGGTGCCGTGCTGGCGCGCGCCGGTGTCGCCATAGCGCTCGTACACGGCCCGGTCGGACAGGCGGGTGCCCTGGGCCTCTGCGACGACCTCGCCCATCTTGAGCGCGGTGCCCGAGGGCGCATCCACCTTGTGCTTGTGGTGGGCTTCGATGATTTCGACGTCGTAGCCCTCGCCCAGCGCCATGGCCGCCATCTGCAGCAGCTTGAGCGTGACGTTCACGCCCACGCTCATGTTGGGCGCGAAGACGATGGCAGTCTTGCCTGCATAGGCAGTGATCTCGGCCTTCTGCGCCTCGGAGAAGCCCGTGGTGCCGATCACGGCCTTGACGCCCTTCTCGGCGCATACGGCCAAGTGGGCCAGGGTACCCTCGGGGCGGGTGAAGTCGATGAGCACGTCGGCATTCGCCAGGCCCGTGCGCACGTCGGCCGTGATGGGCACACCGCTGGCGATACCCAGGAAGGCCGTGGCATCGGAGCCGATGGAAGGGCTCGAGGGCAGGTCGAGCGCTCCCGAGAGCGTGCAATCGTCGCTTGCGCGCACAGCCTCGATGAGCATGCGGCCCATGCGGCCGGAAGCACCGGCCACGGCCACGCGGATGCGGGCGGTCGGGACGGCAGGCGAAGAAGTACCAGTCATGGAATTCCTAGCAAGTGGTGGCGGCGCGCGGGCCGGCCGGCGCCGGAAGGGGCAAGGCGCCTCGGCGCTGCGTCAGCGCGTGGCAGACTCGAGCGGCGGGTAGCTTGTGGGCGCGGTGCCCGCGCCTGCGCCCGGCGCGCTCGCGGCCTGGGCGTGCTCTGGCACAGGGTAGCGGGCAAGCTGGGCTTCGGTGGCTTCAAGCGGCGGCGGGTTCTTCTTGACGCGCGAACTCAGCGTGGCGACGAATTCAGCCTCGGTCGGCATTTCGTCGCCCTCGGAGCGCGCGAACAGGTCGCCGTCGAAGAACACGGTCAGTTTGCGCGTCTGCGCGTCTTCGCCCGGTTTCTTGAGCGTGAAGACGTACTCCCAGCGGTTGGCATGGAACAGGCTGGTCACGAGCGGCGTGCCCAGGATGTCGCGTACCTGCTGGCGGCTCATGCCGGGCTGCAGCGCCTCGACCTGCTCGCGCGAGACGAAGTTGCCTTGCACCACGGACACCTTGTAGGGCGTCACCGCGCTGACCAGCCGGCGGCCCGAATCCAGGCTACCGCAGCCCACTGCGGCGGCACCGGTCAACAGAATCAGCGCCACGCGGGCGCTGCAACGGGCTTGGGCAAGCATGGGTAATGGCATAGGGGATATGATCCGGGCCATTGTAGCGGCTGGCCCCAGAAAACCTCTTGCCATGACGAATATCGACGAACTCAAGAGCACCGGCCTCAAGGCCACGCTGCCGCGGCTGAAGATCCTCGAAATCTTCCAGAAGGGCGCGCAGCGCCACATGACGGCGGAAGATGTGTTCCGCGTACTGCTCGAAGAGCGCTCCGACATCGGCCTGGCCACGGTGTACCGTGTGCTGACCCAGTTCGAGCAGGCCGGCATTTTGCTGCGCAGCAATTTCGAGAGCGGCAAGGCCGTGTACGAACTCAACGAGGGCCAGCACCACGACCACTTCATCTGCACCGTGTGTGGCAAGGTGGAGGAGTTCTACGATCCCGAGATCGAGAAGCGCCAGCAGGCCGTGGCCCAGGCCAAGGGGTGGGTGGTGCAGGACCACGCGATGGCGCTGTACGGCCAGTGCGCCAACTGCGCGAAGGCCGCAACCCGCTGAGGGTTTCTCAGGCCGCCGGGCCGCGCTCCATGGCGCGCCGGTGGCGCTCCACGAATTCCTGGTAGGTGTCGATGCCCCGCAGTTGCAGGATGGTGTTGCGCACGGCAGCCTCGACAAGCACGGCGATGTTGCGGCCCGCCACCACCTGGATCACCACCTTGAGCACAGGCACACCCAGCACATCCTGCGTGAGCGGTTCGTAGGGCAGGCGCTCATAGTCACGCTCCAGCGTCTCCTTGCGCACGAGGTGCACGATGAGCTTGAGGCGCATCTTGCGGCGCACGGCCGTTTCGCCAAAGATCGCCCGGATGTCCAGCAGGCCGATGCCGCGCACCTCGAGCAGGTTCTGCAGCAGCTCCGGGCACTTGCCTTCGATCGTGGTCTGGTTGATGCGGTAGAGGTCCACCGCGTCGTCGGCCACGAGGCCGTTGCCGCGCGAGATCAGCTCCAGCCCCAGTTCGCTCTTGCCCAGGCCCGATTCGCCCGTGATGAGCACGCCCAGGCCCAGGATGTCCATGAACACGCCGTGCATGGTCGTGCGGTCGGCGAAGTGCTTGGACAGGTAGGCACGCAACACGTCGATCACGAAGGCGGACGACTCGTGCGTGGAGAACATGGGAATCTGCGCGCGCTCGCACATTGAGACGAGCTCGTCGGGCGCGGCCTGCGCGTCGGCCAGCACGAGCACGGGCGGCTCCAGCGTCACGATGCGCGCGATGCGGCGCTTGCAGTCCTCGGGCGTGGCGTTGCTCAGGTAGGCGATCTCCCGCTCGCCAAGGATCTGCACCCGGTAGGGGTGGATGTAGTTGAGGTAACCCACGAGGTCGGCGCCCGAGCGCGCGGAGCGCACGGCGACCTCGTCGAAGCGGCGCTCCGATGCGCCCAGGCCCGCCACCCATTCCCAGCGCAGCACGCCGCGGAAGGCCTCGAAGAGGACATCGGCGCTGACGACGTTGGGTTTCACGGCAGCGGCGTTGCCTTCAAGCGGCCTGGGTGGATTGCCAGCCGGCAATCAGGCCGTGCAGCTCGGCCGCATCGGTGCAGGACTTGATTTTCTCGCGCAGCGGCCCGTCGCTGAGCAGTTCGGCGATCTCGGAGAGGATTTCGAGGTGCTTTTGCGTCGCGGCCTCGGGCACCAGCAGAAAGATCAGCAGGCTCACGGGCTGCTCGTCGGGTGCATCGAAGCCGATGGCACGCTCGAGCTGGAACACGGCCGCCATGGGCGACTTGAGGCCCTTGATGCGGCCATGGGGAATGGCCACGCCGTGGCCGAGGCCCGTGGACCCCAGCCGTTCGCGGGCGAACAGGCTGTCGGTGATCAGCGCCCGGGACAGGCCGTGCAGACTTTCGAACAGCAGCCCCGCCTCTTCAAAAGCACGCTTCTTACTGGTTGCATCGACGCTCACGAGGACCTGAGCGGCCGGCAGGATGGAGGCAAGACGGTTCATGGTGAAGGGAACAATTATGCACCGGCCTGGGGTTTGCACCAACCGCTCATGCCCGGGTCATAAAAAAGCCGCCTGCTAGGGCGGCATGCGGGGCCGGGCGTCCTCGGGTCCGGCCCGTTGCGCTACAGCGGTTCAGGCGTAGGCGCGCTTGAGCGCGTCGCACTGGTGGTCCTGCAAACGGTCCTTGTGGCGGACCACGAGGCGGTCGAGCTTGTCGACCAGTTCATCGACGGCGGCGTACAGGTCCGCATGCGAGCTTTCGGCGAAGAGGTCGCTGCCCTTCACGTGCACATTGCATTCCGCTCGCTGCCGCTTTTCCTTCTCCTTCTGCTTCTCTACCGACAAAAGCACCTTGACGTCCACCACCTGATCGAAGTGGCGGGTGATTCGATCCAGCTTGGTCATGACGTAATTGCGCAAAGCGGGGGTAACTTCGAGATGGTGACCGCTGATCGTCAAGTTCATGGATACGCCTCCTTGTGGCTCACGGTTGAACAAACGCCGCCCCGGTTCCTTGGGCTGGCCCTGCGAACTTGAATGCATTCATGGGTTGGATTCACTATGCGCCCGGTGCCCTTGAAATGCAATCCGATACCGCCCTTGGGCGCCGGGTTATGCCGCTGAAGGTGCCAAACGGTCCAAATGGGCGCACAATGAATAGGCTTTGGGAGACCTAGAATTCCCGTCCTGCCCCCGCGTTGAACCGGAACCCCTCTCCCACTGCCATGAACCAGCCCAGCTCCACCGCCCTGCACACCTCCGCCCTCACTTCGCTGCCCCTGCTGGCGCGCGGCAAGGTGCGCGACAACTACGCCGTGGGGGACGACCGTATCCTCATGGTGGCCAGCGACCGCCTCTCGGCCTTCGACGTGATCATGGGCGAACCAATCCCCGGCAAGGGTGAGCTGCTCACGCAGATGGCGCTGTTCTGGTTTGGCAAGCTCGGCCACATCTGCCCCAACCACCTCACGGGCGAAGCGCCCGAGAGCGTGGTCGCCCCCGCCGAGGTGCCCCAGGTGCGCGGCCGCTCCATGCTTGTGAAGCGCCTCAAGCCCATCCTCGTCGAGGCCGTGGTGCGAGGCTACCTGGCCGGCAGCGGCTGGAAGGAATACCAGGCCACGCAGTCGGTGTGCGGCGTACCGCTGCCGCCAGGCCTGACCAATGCGGCGAAGCTGCCCGCGCCCATCTACACGCCTGCGGCCAAGGCCGAGATGGGCGACCACGACGAGAACATCACTTTCGAGCGCACGGTGGAGATGGTCGGCCTCGACCTCGCCACGCGCATCCGCGACATCTCCATCCGGCTGTACCAGGAGGCGGCGGACATTGCCCTCGCCAAGGGCATGATCATCGCCGACACCAAGTTCGAGTTCGGGCTCACCCCCGCGGGCGAGCTCGTGCTCATGGACGAGGTGCTCACACCCGACAGCTCGCGCTACTGGCCCGTGGAGGGCTATGCGGACGCAC
>JASLFM010000286.1 GCA_030150585.1 Acidovorax sp. | reverse complement strand
GCCGCGATCCGTTCGATGATGTCCACGCCGAAGAAGGTGCTGGTCGCCAAGGCGCCGGAGAAGCCGGTCGCCAAGGCGCCGGAACCCGGCAAGCCGGGCGTCAAGGGCACGCTGCACAAGCCGCCGGCGCAAGCCCGCGCGCCCGGAGCCCCGCCCGCCGGAGCTCCTGCCGGCCCGGGCGCCGGCAAGGAAGTGAAGTCCGCCAAGCTGTCCTCCAGCTGGGCGAACGATCCGGCCAAGAAGAAGGAAATCAAGACCCGCGGCGACACGTCCGGCGGCGTCGGCCGCAACTCGTGGCGCGGCGGCCCCCGGGGCGGCCGCAAGGACCACCGCGACCGCGACGACCACCACCAGGCCGCGCCGGTGGAGCAGCGCGTGCTCGAAGTGCACGTGCCCGAGACCATCACGGTCGCCGAGCTCGCGCACAAGATGGCGATCAAGGCGTCCGAGGTCATCAAGTCGCTGATGAAGATGGGCCAGCTGGTCACCATCAACCAGTCGCTGGACCAGGACACGGCCATGATCGTGGTCGAGGAAATGGGCCACAAGGCTGTGGTGGCCGCGCTGGATGACCCCGAGGCGTTCACCGCCGAGGAAGTGTCCGGCCAGGAGGCCGAGGCCCTGCCGCGCGCGCCCGTGGTTACCGTCATGGGCCACGTGGACCACGGCAAGACCTCGCTGCTGGACTACATCCGCCGCGCCAAGGTGGCGGCGGGCGAAGCCGGCGGCATCACGCAGCACATCGGCGCCTACCACGTCGAAACGCCGCGCGGCGTCGTGTCGTTCCTCGACACCCCCGGCCACGAGGCGTTCACCGCCATGCGTGCCCGCGGCGCGCAGGCGACCGACATCGTCATCCTGGTGGTTGCGGCGGACGACGGCGTCATGCCCCAGACCAAGGAAGCCATCAAGCACGCCAAGGCGGCAGGTGTTCCGATCGTGGTGGCCATCACCAAGGCCGACAAGCCCGATGCCAACCCCGACCGCGTGAAGCAGGAGCTGGTGGTCGAGGAGGTGGTGCCTGAAGAGTACGGCGGCGACTCGCCCTTCGTGGCCGTGTCGTCCAAGACCGGCATGGGCATCGACGAACTGCTGGAACAGGTGCTGTTGCAAGCCGAAGTGCTGGAGCTCAAGGCCCCGGTCGACGCCATGGCCAAGGGCCTGGTCATCGAAGCGCAGCTGGACAAGGGCCGCGGCCCCGTGGCCACGGTGCTCGTGCAGTCCGGCACGCTCAAGGTGGGCGACGTGGTGCTCGCGGGCCAGACCTATGGCCGCGTGCGCGCCATGACCGACGAGAACGGCAAGCCCGCCAAGACGGCCGGCCCGTCCATTCCCGTGGAAATCCAGGGCCTGTCCGACGTACCCCAGGCAGGCGACGAGTTCATGGTCCTGGCCGACGAGCGCCGTGCCCGCGAAATCGCGACCTACCGCGCTGGCAAGTTCCGCAACACCAAGCTGGCCAAGCAGCAGGCGGCGAAGCTGGAGAACGTCTTCAACGAGATGACGGCGGGCGAGGTGCAAACGCTGCCCATCATCATCAAGGCCGACGTGCAAGGCTCGCAGGAAGCGCTGGCCGCCTCGCTGCTCAAGCTCTCGACCGACGAAATCAAGGTCCAGCTCGTGTATGCGGGTGTGGGCGGCATCAGCGAGTCGGACGTGAACCTGGCCATCGCCTCGAAGGCGGTCGTGATCGGCTTCAACGTACGTGCCGATGCCGGCGCGCGCAAGACGGCCGAGACCAACGACGTGGATATCCGCTACTACAACATCATCTACGACGCCGTGGACGAGTTGAAGGCGGCCATGTCCGGCATGCTGGCGCCCGAGCAGCGCGAAGAGGCCATCGGCACGGCCGAGATCCGCACCGTGTTCGTGGCCTCCAAGATCGGCACCGTGGCGGGCTCGTACATCACGTCCGGCCAGGTCACGCGCGGCTGCAGGTTCCGTCTGCTGCGCGACAACGTCGTCATCTATACGGGCGAGGTCGAGTCGGTGCGCCGCATGAAGGACGATGTCAAGGAAGTCAAGGAAGGCTTCGAGTGCGGTATCAAGCTCAAGAACTACAACGACATCAAGGAAGGTGATCAGTTGGAGCTCTTCGAGATCAAGGAAATCGCACGGACGCTGTAAGACGCCATGGCTGCGAAGAAATCCTCCACGCCCAACCGCGGCTTCAAGGTCGCGGACCAGATCCAGCGCGATCTGACCGAGCTGATCCGCGAGTTGAAGGACCCGCGCATCGGTATGGTCACGCTGCAGGGGGTGGAAGTGACGCCCGACTATGCGCACGCCAAGGTGTTCTTCAGCGTGCTGGTGGGCGATGCCGATGCCACGCAAGAGGCTTTGAACCAGGCCGCGGGCTTCCTGCGCAACGGCCTGTTCAAGCGCCTGCACATCCACACCGTGCCCACGCTGCACTTCCATTTCGACCGCACCACCGAGCGCGCGGCCGACATGAACGCCTTGATCGCCAAGGCAGTTTCCTCGCGCGCGAAAGACGACTGAGCCATGAACGCGCCACGCACCAGGGTGCAGCGGCGCCCTGTGCATGGGGTGTTGCTCCTCGATAAACCGCTGGGCCTGTCCAGCAACGACGCCTTGCAGAAGGCGAAGTGGCTGCTGCGCGCCGAAAAAGCGGGCCATACCGGCACACTCGACCCGCTGGCCACCGGCGTGCTGCCGCTGTGCTTCGGCGCGGCTACCAAGTTCAGCCAGCTGCAGCTCGACGCGCCCAAGACCTACGAGGCCATCGCGCTGCTGGGCACCACCACGACCACAGGCGATGCCGAGGGCGAGGTGCTGCTGCAGCGCGTCGTCGATCCTGCCCAGCTCACGCCCGAGCGCCTGGCCGCCGTGCAGGCGCAATTCACCGGCCCCATCCGCCAGGTGCCGCCGATGCACAGCGCGCTCAAGAAGGACGGCAAGGCGCTCTACGAATATGCCCGCGCGGGCATCGAGATCGAGCGGCCCGCGCGCGACGTGGTGATCCACGCATTGAATCTCGTGCTGGCGCCTTTGGATCATGCGCAGATAGCTATCAAAATGGTAGTCACCTGCAGCAAGGGCACCTACATCCGCACGCTGGGCGAGGATGTGGGCGCGGCCCTGGGCTGTGGCGCGCACCTCACGTTCCTGCGACGCGTCGACACGGGCGGCCTGGGCGTGGAGCGCTGCGTCACGCTGTCGGCGCTCGAAGCCATGGACGAGGGAGCGCGCTTGGCCTGCCTGCAGCCGGTGGAGAGCCTGCTCGCAGGGCATGTGCCTGTCACGCTCGACAGCGACAATGCGGGGCGTTTTCTTTCAGGCATGCGCCGGCTCGGCCCATGGCCCGATGCCGCCGCCGTGGCCGTGTTCAGCGGCCATCCACGCGCGCTGCTGGGCGTGGGGCATGTCGAGGGAGGCGAGCTGGTGCCTGGCCGGCTGCTGAGCCCGCTCGAGATTCAACAGATTCTGGAAAGCTCGCCGCGGGCTGAACGCGGCACATTGGAAACAACGCTATGAGCAAACAAATCCGCAACATCGCCATCATCGCGCACGTCGACCATGGCAAGACCACCATGGTGGACCAGCTTCTGCGCCAGTCCGGCACCTTCGCCGACCACGAGAAAGTGGTGGACACGGTGATGGACAACAACGCCATCGAGCGCGAGCGTGGCATCACCATCCTGGCCAAGAACTGCGCCGTGAGCTGGGAAGGCACGCACATCAACATCGTCGACACCCCCGGCCACGCGGACTTCGGCGGCGAAGTGGAACGCGCCCTGTCGATGGTGGATGGCGTGCTGCTGCTCATCGACGCGCAGGAGGGCCCCATGCCCCAGACCCGCTTCGTGACCAAGAAGGCGCTGGCCCTGGGCCTCAAGCCCATCGTGGTGGTGAACAAGGTGGACAAGCCGGGCGCTGCGCCCGACAAGGTCATCAACGCCGCGTTCGACCTGTTCGACAAGCTGGGCGCGACGGACGAGCAGCTCGATTTCCCCGTGGTCTACGCCTCGGGCATCAACGGGTGGTCGTCGCTCGAGGAAGGCGCGCCCGGCGAGCAGTGGGGCCCGGACATGTCCGCGCTGTTCAACACCATTCTGAAGCACGTGCCCGCCAACTCGGGCGACGCCAATGCGCCGCTGCAGCTGCAGATCTCCGCACTCGATTTCTCCACCTTCGTGGGGCGCATCGGCGTGGGCCGCGTGAGCCAGGGCACCATCAAGCCCGGCATGGATGTGCTGGTGATGGAAGGCCCCGAGGGCAAGCAGACCAAGGGCCGCATCAACCAGGTGCTGACCTTCCAGGGCCTGGACCGCATGCAGACGCCCGCCGCCGGCCCCGGCGACATTGTGCTCATCAACGGCATCGAGGACATCGGCATCGGCGTGACCGTGACCGACCCCGCCAACCCCGCGCCCCTGCCCATGCTGAAGGTGGACGAGCCCACGCTGACCATGAACTTCTGCGTGAATACCTCGCCGCTGGCGGGCCGCGAAGGCAAGTACGTGACCAGCCGCCAGATCTGGGACCGCCTGCAGAAGGAACTGCAGCACAACGTGGCGCTGCGCGTGAAGGAGACGGACGAAGACGGCATCTTTGAAGTCTCGGGCCGCGGTGAACTGCACCTGACCATCCTGCTCGAAAACATGCGCCGCGAAGGCTACGAGCTGGCCGTGTCCAAGCCGCGCGTGGTGTTCCGCGACATCGACGGCGAGCGCTGCGAGCCGATCGAACTGGTGACCGCCGACATCGAGGAAGGCCATCAGGGCGGCGTGATGCAGGCCCTGGGCGAGCGCAAGGGCGAACTCGTGAACATGGAGCCGGACGGCCGTGGCCGCGTGCGCCTCGAGTACCGCATTCCGGCGCGGGGCCTGATCGGCTTCACCAATGAATTCCTGAACCTCACGCGTGGCTCGGGCCTCATCAGCAACATCTTCGACAGCTACGAGCCGCACAAGGGCGACATTGGCGGGCGCAAGAACGGCGTGCTGATCTCCATGGACGACGGTGAAATCTTCACCTACGCCCTGGGCAAGCTCGACGACCGCGGCCGCATGTTCGTGAAGGCGGGCGACCCGGTGTACGAGGGCATGATCGTCGGCATCCACAGCCGCGACAACGACCTCGTGGTGAACGCCACGCGCACCAAGCAGCTCACCAACTTCCGCGTCTCGGGCAAGGAAGACGCGATCAAGATTACGCCGCCCATCGACCTCACGCTCGAATACGGCGTGGAGTTCATCGAGGACGATGAGCTGGTCGAAATCACACCCAAGAGCATCCGCCTGCGCAAGCGCCACCTGAAGGAGCACGAGCGCAAGCGCGCCAGCCGTGAAGGCGTCTGACCTGCCGGCGGCCCCATCACCCGGCCTCACGCATGGCCGGGCGGTGTGGCTCATGGTGGCCGTGACGCTGATGTGGTCCATCGCGGGCGTGGTCACCCGGCACCTCGAACAGGCGCGCAGCTTCGAGGTGACCTTCTGGCGCAGCTTCTTCATGCTGCTGTCGCTCACCCTCATTTTGCCCGCACTGCGCGGACGGGGCGTTTTCGGCGCCGTGCTGCGCGGCGGCCTTACGCTGTGGATCTCCGGCGTGTGCTGGAGCGTCATGTTCACCGCGTTCATGGTCGCCATCGTGCTCATGCCGGTGGCCAACGTGCTGGTCACCATGGCGGCGGGCCCTTTGCTCACGGCCGTGTTCGCACGCATCTTCATCGGCCACCGCATCGCGCCGCGCACCTGGGGCGCCATCGTGCTCGCGGGTGCGGGCATCGCCTGGATGTACGGCGCTGAGCTGGCAGGACTGTCGCCCCTGGGGCTGGCCGTGGCACTGTGCATTCCTGTGGCGGCCGCAGCCAACTGGACTGTGGTGCAGCATTCCCAACGCCATGGCCATGCCGTGGACCTCGTGCCAGCGGTGCTTGTGGGCGCAGGCCTGTCGGCGCTAGCTACCCTGCCGTGGGCATGGCCGTTCCAGGCTTCGGCGCACGACCTCGCGCTGCTCGGCGTGCTGGGGCTGGTACAACTGGCGATTCCGTGCGTGCTGGTCGTCTACTGCGGCCGCGTGCTGAAAGCACCCGAGATTGCTTTGTTGGGGCTGCTGGAAGTGATTTTCGGAATTCTGTTGGCCTGGGCGGGCGCCGGAGAGCGCCCCGGGCCGGCAGTGCTCATGGGGGGCGCGCTGGTCATCGGCGCGCTCGTTTTCAATGAATGGCTAGGTTGGAAGGAACAACAATGACGGAGATGACCGGTGATGTGATCGCCGAGGTGCGGGGCCAGGTGGGCTTCATCACCCTGAACCGCCCCAAGGCACTGAACGCGCTGTCGCTGGGCATGGTGCGTGATCTGATGGCCACGCTGCTTGCCTGGCAGGGCGATGCGCGCGTGCTGGCCGTGGCGATCCGCGGCAGCAACAAGGAAGGGGCGTTCGGTGCCTTCTGCGCGGGCGGCGACATCCGCTTCCTGCACCAGGCGGGCAGCACGGGCAACCCGCAGCTCGAGGACTTCTTCACCGAGGAATACGCGCTCAACCACCTGATCCACCATTTCGGCAAGCCCTACATCGCGTTCATGGACGGGATCGTCATGGGCGGCGGCATGGGCATCAGCCAGGGCGGCAGCGTGCGCATCGTGACCGAGCGCACCAAGATGGCCATGCCCGAGACCGCGATCGGCCTGTTCCCCGACGTGGGCGGCGGCTACTTTCTCTCGCGCTGCCCCGGCCGCGTGGGCGAGTGGCTGGCCCTCACGGGCGACACCATTGGCGCGGGCGATGCCATCGCCTTCGGCCTGGCCGACGGCTGCATGCCCTCGGGCGAGCAGGCCGCGCTGTGGGAGCAGCTCGGTAGCGAGTCTTTCGCCGATGGCGCAGCCGTCGAGCGCCTGGTGGCGTCGAAGTTCACCGCCGCGAAGGCCGCGCTGGAGCCACACCGCGCCGAGATTGACCGATTCTTTGGCCTGGACAGCGTGGGAGGCATCGTGGCCGCGCTCGAAGCCTCGGATAGCGTGTGGGCCCAGGCCGCCGCTGTCACGCTGCGCAAGCGCTCGCCGCTGATGCTGCACGTGGTGCTGGAGCAAATCCGCCGCGCGCGCGGCATGGACTTGGCCGCCGACCTGCGCATGGAGCGCGACATGGTGCGCCATTGCTTCTACCTGCGCCCAGGCCAGAGCGAGACGGTGGAGGGCATCCGCGCGCTGGCCGTCGACAAGGACCACCATCCGAAGTGGCAGCCTGCGCGCATCGAGGACGTGAAGCCCGAGATGGTGGCGCCGTTCTTCGTGAGTCCCTGGCCTGCGCACTCGCACCCGCTGGCAGCGCTCTGAGCAGCTACAACTGCCGGTGCACCGCCGTGGCAAGATCCAGCAACGCGGCGCGCGGCAGCGCGCCGCTGAGGGCATAGCCGAAGCCCTGGTCCGCCCAGTAAAAGCCCGGCACAGGGCCTTCAGTGTGGAAGCGAAATGCTGTTTCCCTGGCCGCCTCGGGGCTGTCCAGAGCCCCTAGGTACAGCGTGACCCGCACGCCAGCCGCGTTCTGGTACATGAACTGCGCGCGCGCGCCGCTGTCGCCCGGCAGCAGGCGCCCGCCGACCAACTCGAAACCCTGCGCGTGCAGCGCCGGGATCTTGAGCGGCCGGCCCAGCCGCTTCGACAGCCATTGCACGAGGTGGTCTTGCTGCGCCGCCGTGACCTCCACGGGGTGGCGCTGCTCGGGCTGAAACACGGCATGCGCGATCGCGGCTTGCTGGGCGAATTGCTGCTGGGCATTGGGCGCGCGCGCAGCCACCTCCACGGAGCCCGTCGGCACTCCAGGCCATTGCCCATGGCCCAGCCATCCCAGGCCGAAGGCCAGCAGCCAGCCGGCGGCCATGCCGCCCCAGCGCCACCATTGGTCTCGTTGGTCGAGCAGGGTCTGCAGCCGGGCCGCCGCAGCCTGTTGGGCCACGGGGGAGGGCGCATTTGTCCATGCAGCATGCAGGGCTTGCAAGCGGGTCCGCTGGGCCTGCCATGCCTCAACCCGGGCGCGGGCCTCAGGCGTGAGCCGTGCGTGCAACGCCTCGGCCTGCGCGGGGGGCAGGCGGCCGTCGGCCAGTGCGTGCAGCTCGTCGTCGGAGAAGGGCGGGGCGCGGTCGTTCATAGCGGGGTTCATTTGAGGCGGCGCAGCGCCGGGGCCGCATCGCACGCAGGCTGCGGCGCGGCCTCCAGCAATTCGCGCAGGCGTGCGCGGGCCCGCGACAGGCGCGACATCACGGTGCCCACGGGGACTCGCAGCACACGGGCCGTTTCGGCGTAGCTCAGGTTCTCCAGCGCTACGAGCAGCAGCACGGCACGCTGGTCCGCAGGCAGCCGCTGCAGGCAGCGCTCCAGGTCGCGCGTCGCTTCATGGGGTGCCTCGGGGGCCTGAAGGCTGGATGCGAGCGTGTCGATGTCCAGCATCGGCAGCGCTGCAGCGCCGCGCTGCTGGTTCAGGTACAGGTTGTGCATGAGTGTGAACAACCAGGCTCTCAGATCGCTGCCGCTGCGCCACAGCAACCATTTGCGGCAGGCGCGCTCCAAGGTGTCCTGCACCAGATCGTCCGCCGCCCAGTCGTTGCCCGTCAGCACGCGCGCGTAGCGGCGCAGGCCGGGCAGTTGCTCCACGATCTGGTGGCGGTCCATGTGCCGATTGTGGGCTGCTTCACTAGGGCTTGGCGGCGCGCCACATCTGGTTGTAGCCGTCGCCGTTGCGGTCGCCGGCCTTTGTGTCCTTGGACCAGTAGTACAGCGGTTTGCCCTTGTACGCGATCTGGCTGCTGCCATCGTCGCGCTGGATCACGCTGTAGTCGCCGCCAGCGGGTGCTGCGCTGCCCATGAGCGGCGGCCAGTTGGTGGCGCAGGGGCCGTTGCAGACCGATTTGCCGCTGCCCGCCACGTCGCGGTCGAAGGTGTAGAGCGTCATGCCGTTGGCGCCGACCAGCATGCCGTCCTGCACCATGACCTGCGCCTGCGATACCGAGGCGCCGCCTGCCAGTGCCAGACCCGCCATCACAAAAACGAACTTTTTCATGGATATTCCTCCGGTAGGGTGCCGGCCGCGCGACATGGCAGCCATGCGCAGGGGTAAACACCGGATGGGAGCGGTTTATTCCATGGCTGGCGCAAAAAAAGCGGCAGCCGCCGGGTCAGCGGTTGCGGCTCTTCATGGCGCGCTCGACCTCACGCTTGCCTTCGCGGTCCTTGATGGTGTCGCGCTTGTCGTGCTCGGCCTTGCCCTTGGCCAATGCGATTTCGCATTTCACGAGGCCGTTCTTCCAGTGCAGGTTCAGTGGCACCAGGGTGTAGCCTTTTTGCTCCACCTTGCCGATGAGGCGGCGGATCTCGTCCTTGTGCAGCAGCAGCTTCTTGGTGCGGGCGGCATCGGGGCTCACGTGGGTGGAGGCGGTCTTGAGCGGGTTGATCTGGCAGCCGATGAGGAACAGCTCGCCGTCCTTGATGACCACGTAGCCATCGGTGAGCTGAACCTTGCCTTCGCGCAGCGCCTTGACCTCCCAGCCATGCAGCACCATGCCCGCCTCGTGGCGTTCTTCAAAGAAATAGTTGTAGGCAGCCTTCTTGTTGTCGGCAATGCGGGAAGGTGTTTCGGGTTTCTTGGCCATGAGGGTAGATGCGGCGCGATTCGAGAGATGGAAGGGGCATCTCCCGGCAATCCGAGATTGCCGCCGCTTGACCCGATTCTAGGGCGTCCCGGGGGCATTCCATTGCCGCTTGCGGTAGTGCTCCAAGGGATGCAGGCTCAGAAAGACGCAGCATTGGACCCATGGCCGGGGCCGGAGGGCATTGATCGCCGACGACAGATGGTGCGACACCCTGTCTGCCATGCGTTCGCAGATATCGAGAGGGCGCGGGCGGGTCAGCGTGAGCGTGGCCACCAACTGGAGCGCACCGGGGTCCGCGCCGCAGAGTTCCGCCGCGATAGGGTGCACGCGGGATTTGAGGTCGGCCAGGGTGGCCCAGCCTTCGCGTGCCAGCTCGGCGTGCAGGCCCTGGAGGGTGGCGGGCCAGTCCACGGCGCCGATGAGCGCGGGCGAAGCCTCGATGGAGATATGGGGCATGGCGTGGTGCGTCAGTCGATGCGGATGGCGGCCTCGCGGATCAGGCGCTGCCAGCGCGTACGTTCGTCCGCGATCAGGCGCGCGAACGCTTGCGCGGAAGAGTCGACCCGCATGGAGCCCAGCTCCAATAGTCGCTGCAGCGTGGCGGGCTGGGCCAGCACCCGCACCATTTGCGCGGAGAGCCACGCCGTGCGCTCGGGTGGCGTGGCGGCTGGGGTCAGGAAACCATACCAGCCGCTGATCTCCGCGGAGACGCCAGCCTCAGTGAGCGTGGGAACCTGGGGCAGGGCTGGCATGCGGGCCGCCGAGGTCACGGCCAGCGCCCTGAGCCGACCGCTCTGGATGTGCGGCAGCACCGCGGGCGCGGCGTCGAATAGCAGGGGCACGGTGCCCGCCATCACATCGGTCAGGGCCGGCGCAGAGCCCCGGTAGGGCACGTGTACGAGGCGCACCCCCGCTTCGCGCTGGAGCAGGGCTCCGGCCAGGTGCTGGGGCGTGCCGTTGCCAGCTGAGGCGAACGCATGGCGCTCGGGCTGGCTGCGCAGCAGCGCGAGCGCCTGCGCCAGGCCGGTGGCCGCGAAGCCGGGATGGGCGACGAGCACCAGGGGCACGGATGCAGCCCATGCCAGGGGGGTGAAGTCGCGCGCGGGGTCGTAGCCGAGCCGGGGGTAGAGGGCGGCGTTGGCCGCCAGCGGTCCCAGCGCGCCCAGCAGCAGGGTGTGCCCGTCGGCCTCGCCGCGTGCCACGGCCTCGGTGCCAATGTTGCCGCCCGCGCCGGCACGGTTGTCCACCATCGCGCTCACGCCGGCCGAGGTCTGCAGGCCCTGTGCCATGAGGCGGGAGATAGCGTCTGTGGTGGCGCCTGCAGGGTAGGGGCACACGATGCGCAGCGGCTTGCTCGGAAAGCCGCGCGGGGGCTCCGTGGCGGCTTGGGGCCGCACGGCCGGAAAGCCTGCGAGGCCAACGGCCAGCGCCAGGGAGCGGCGCAGGAAGGTGCGGCGCGGCTGCGGGAATGGGTTGGTGCGTGGGTGCATGGGTTCTGGCATAGGTGTCTCCGGGCGCCAGTATCCGGAGCCCGCGCGGGGCCGGCAAATCGCTTCTTTGGAATGGAGCTATCGGATAATCCGATACCCCTCTCCGGCTGCCTTGCCTTCGCTCCATGCCTGCACGCCAACGCGACCCTCTGGATCTGGTTTCCATGCGCCAGCTGCGCTACTTCGGTGCGGCGATGCGGGCCGGCAGCTTCAACGAGGCGGCGCGTGCCTGCGCCATTTCGCAGCCCGCGCTGTCCGAACAGATCGCGCTGCTGGAGCAGGCGCTGGACGTGCGCCTGTTTGAGCGCGCCCACGGCCGCGCCCAGCCCACGCCGAGGGCCCGCGCCCTGGAGCGTCGGCTGGAGTCTTGCCTCGCCGAACTGGGGGCGGCGCTGCGTGGCGCGCAGGAGCAGGAGCACGCCGTGGCGGGGCTGGTACGCATCGGGTTGGTCCATTCCTATGGCGGCTGCTGGGTTCTGCCCGCAGTGCAGGCGGTACAGTCCGAGTGGCCTCGGCTGGATGTGGCGCTGCGGCGGCGCACGGCCCAGGCGCTTACCGAGGCCGTGTTGCGCGGGGACGTGGACTTGGCCGTAAGTTTTGACCCGGAGCCGCATGCGGACCTGGATATCCTGCCCTGTTTCACGGAGCCTATCGTGGCGCTGGGAGCCATGGGCAGGCGTTCGCGCTCCGTGGGGCTGGCGCAGCTTGAGCAGTGCCCGCTGGCGCTGCTGCCCAGCGAGTATGCGATGCGGCGCCAGCTCGACAGTGCCTTCGCCGCGCGTGGCATGCGCCCGGTGGTCCGCATGGAGTCCGATGCCCTGGATGATCTGGTGCGGGCCGCACGCGCTGGCGGCATGGTAGCCCTGCTCAATGCCGCCGCCGCGCTGAGTCTGGGTGTGGAGAAGGAGGCCGTGCCCGTATCAGAGGCAGGGCTGCAGCGCCAGGCGTGCCTGGTGCGCTCGAAGGTGCGCCTGCACACCGCTGCGGCATGCCATGTGTGGGACGCGCTACGCGACGCCGCACCGCAGTTTCCCGCCCCCTGGCGCTCGGGCTGGCGGAGGTAAGGTACTGCGGAGCGCCTACCTACAATAACGTTTTTGCCCTGATGTCCTGCCGTGCGCGCTGCGAGCGCCAGGGGCAGGCACGCGTTCCGTTCTGCATGAAAACCGTCAACAAATCCGTCCTGATCTGGTATGCCCCCGAGGAAATGTTCGCTCTGGTGACGGATGTGCAGCACTACCCCGAGTTTCTGCCCTGGTGCGACCAAGCCCAGGTGATCGAGCGCGATGGGCGGGGCATGACGGCGGAGGTTGGCATCGCGATGGGCGGGCTGCGGCAGTCCTTCGTCACGCGCAACGTCCATGAGGCGGGGCGCCGTGTGCAGATGCACCTGGTCAAGGGGCCGTTTTCCCAGCTCGAAGGGGATTGGCATTTCCATTCAGTGGGCGATGGCCAGCAGCGGGCCTGTCGCGTGGAACTGCAGTTGCGCTACGGTTTCGACAACAAGGCGCTCGCTGCCTTGGTGGGGCCGGTGTTCGACCGCATCGCGGGCACCCTGGTCGATGCATTCGTCAAGCGGGCCGAACAGGTCTATGGCTGAAGAGGCAGGCGCGCTGATGCAGGTCGTCGTGTGTGCCACCTTGGCGCCGGGTGTGGTGCAAGAGGTGGCCGTGGCGCTGCCCCCCGGAAGCTGCGTTGCCGATGCGCTGGTGGCCTGCGGCCTGCCCGTGCCGCCTCAGGCGCCGTGTGGTGTCTGGGGGCGGGAGGTGGACAAGGACCGGCGCCTGCGCGATGGGGACCGCGTGGAGGTCTACCGCGCCTTGACCGTAGACCCGAAAGTGGCGCGCCGCGAGCGCTTTGCGCGCCAGGGCGCGCGCGGCGCGGGGCTTTTCGCCAAGCAGCGCCCTGGGGGCAAGGCAGGGTACTAACCTTAACGGTCAGCGCACGGCGCAGTCCGAGGCGATGATGCCGTCGAGGCGCTTGGTTTCCGCTGCGCGGGTTGCTTCGTCAACGAACACGCGCTCGCCCTGCGCATTGGTTTGCACCAGCAGCCGGCCTGATTCGTAGTTGACCTTCGCCTGGCGCGCGCGCGCGCAGTTGTCGGCGCGGGCCTTGGCCAGACGCTCTTCCTCGGCCTTCTTCTTGGCGGCTTCCTCAGCATCGGCCTGGGCCTTTTTCTCTTCGAGCTCCTTGTCCTTGCCGCTCAGGCGTGGAGCGCTGGCCGGGGCGCTCGCGGCCGCGGCTGGTGCTGCGGGTGTGACCGCTGCGGAGGTGCGGCCGCCTCCGGGCTGCTTGAGGATGCTCTTTTCAGGAATTTCCTGCGGCGGCGGGCGGTCGCTGAAGACCTTGCGGCCATCTTTGTCGATCCACTGCCATTGGGCCGTTGCGCTGAGCGAAACCCAGCACGCAGCCGCTGCCAGGAGTAATCGGTGCATCTTCATGGCGCCGAGTGTATCTGCTGCACGTGCCGGGCCGCGCGGGTACAATTCGTTTTTTGGAGCTTTCACATGCGCCTTCTTGGAAAAGCGCTCACCTTCGACGATGTGTTGCTGGTGCCAGCGTACTCCCAGGTCCTGCCCAAGGACACGTCCCTCGCGACGCGACTCTCCCGCAAT
>JASLFM010000169.1 GCA_030150585.1 Acidovorax sp. | reverse complement strand
ACAACGTTTGCGCCTGGTACCTGAATCAGGATCGCACGCGCATCGGCGTTGCAGCGGATCTCCACGCCCTTCGCCGCGTACACGGCGCCTATCCTGAGCAGGAACGCGCCCTCCACGCCACTCGCCACGAGCAGGCCCTCGCTCGCGTTGCAGGGGCTGTACTTGTTAGTCTTGGCGTTGTCGGCCACCTTCACGGCCATCTCCACGTCGCAGGGATCGTCCACGTAGGTGTGGCAGTTGCCGTCCAGGTGCTTGATGACGGGCACCTTGGCCTCGCGGCTGATGCGCTCGATCAGGCCCTTGCCGCCGCGCGGGATAACCACGTCCACGTACTCGGGCATGGCGATGAGCCGGCCCACGGCCTCGCGGTCGGTGGTGGGCACGAGCTGCACGGCGTCCTCGGGCAGGCCAGCCTCGGCCAGCGCCTGCTGCACGATGCGCGCCAGCGCCTTGTTCGACTCGATGGCCTCGGAGCCGCCGCGCAGGATGCAGGCGTTGCCGCTCTTGATCGACAGGCTCGCGGCCTCGATGGTCACGTTCGGGCGGCTCTCGTAGATCATGCCGAACACGCCGATGGGCACGCGCATCTGGCCCACGCGGATGCCGCTGGGCTGCTGCTTCATGCCCAGGATCTCGCCGATGATGTCGGGCATGGCGGCCAGTTGCTCGCAGCCCAGCGCGCAGGTCTCGATCACCTTGGGGCTGAGCTTGAGGCGATCGACCATGGGCGCGTCCAGCCCAGCCGCCACGGCCCGCTCCAGATCGCGGGCGTTGTCGGCCTGCAAGGCCTGCGCCTGCTCGCGCAGGCGGCGCGCCAGCGCCAGCAATGCTTTGTTTTTGATAGCTGCAGGCGCACGCGCCATAAGCGCAGAGGCTGCTTTTGCCTGGGAACCCAGGGCCTGCATGGTTTCGACGACATTGAGCGCGTTCATGGCATGATTTTGACGCATCGCGCCGCACCGTGCGCGCTGGGGTCAAGGCCTCTCAGCCCCCGGGGGCACGGCGGGCAGCCAGAGCATGGCGTCGAGCCCGCGCACAACCCCGTCCCGCACCCGGTTCTCCACCCGCAAGTCCCCGCCGCAAGCACGGGCCAGATCGCGGCAGATCGTCAGGCCCAGGCCCGCGCCCCGGCCACGCACATCTCCGCTCACGAAGGGAACGAACAGGTCGCGCTGCATCTGTGCCGAAAGCCCCGGCCCGTCGTCATGCACTACGAGGCGCACGCCCTGCCCATCCCGCTCCAGGCGCAGTCCCAGCGCACCGCCTTGCGGCGTGTAGCTCAAGGCGTTGTGCAGCAGATTGGCCGTGATCTCGCGCACCATCCAGGCCGGCCCCGTCCAGGCGCAGGAACCGGCCTCGAGCTGGAAGTCCTGCCGGCGCGCAGCCATCAGCGGCGATAGCTCCACGGCCACATCCTCCACGAGCTCGCGCAGGTCGACCACCGTCGCCTGCTCTTGCGGCAGGCCCGCACTCGCCCGGTTCCAGGCCAGCAATTGCTGCACGACACGGCTGGTGCGCTGCGTGGTGGCCGCCACCTGCTCCAGCGCTTCGGTTGCAGGCACGTCGCCGGCCAGGCCCGCATGGGCTTGCAGCTGCAGCACGGTCAGCGGGGTGCGCAGCTGGTGCGAGGCATCGGCCACGAAGCGCTGCTGCGCCGCCTGGGCCTCGCGCGCGCGCTCGAGCAGGCCGTTGAAGGCGCTCACCGCCGGCAGCAATTCCTGCGGCGTCTGCGGCTGCACGGCCACGGGCTCCAGATCGGTGGCCGAGCGTGCCTCCAGTTGGCGGGCAAACACGCGCAGGGGCCGCAGCGCCACGGTGGCCACGCACCAGATCAGCACCAGCAGCAAGGCCAGCAGCGCCGCCTGTCGACCGAGCGTCTGCCACAGGATGCCGCGTGCGATCCGGTCGCGGTACAGCGAGGGTTCGCCCACCTGCACCACCACGTAGCGCAGCCCCTCGTGGGTTTCCACGGGCTGCCACAGCGCCGCCATGCGCATGGGCTCGCCCGCGAGCTGCGTGCCATAAAGCGCCAGCGGTACACCATAGCGCGGGTGCACGGGCGCCAGGCCCGCATAGGGTGCCACGGCGCGCTCGCCCGCAAGGTATTCGCCGTTCAGGTAGCTCACGCGGTAGACCATGCGACTGCGCGTAACCTCGCCGCCGCGGCGGCCCGCCACGTCGGCCTCGTCCCCGTAGAGTTCCAGCGCTGCATGCGGCAGGGTGATTTGCAGCTCGCCTCCCTCCAGGTGGATCAGGTCGGCCAGCGCATGGGCCGAAGTGACCAGCAGCCGGTCGAATGCGCGCTGCGCCGTACCCGCCGCGGCACGGTACGAGGCCCAAGCGTCCACAAGGATGAACAGCGCCACCGGCAATGCCAGCCACCACAGCAGCCGCTGGCGCACCGAGCAGCCGCCACGCTGCGCACCCTCAGCCATCGGAAGACTGCGCCTCCTGGATGAGGTAGCCCAGACCGCGCAGCGTGGTGATCTGGACCTCGGTATGGGCCAGCTTCTTGCGCAGGCGGTGCACGACCACCTCCACTGCGTCGGGCTGGCTGGGCGGCTCGGCGCCGAAGGCCAGCGCCGTGAGGCGGGCCTTGGTGATGGCCCGCCCGGGGTGCTCCATGAGGCCCGCGAGCAGCGCGCTCTCGCGCGGCGTGAGCTCCAGCGCCTGCGTACCCCAGTAAAAGGCGCCCGCGCCGCGGTCCAGGCGCAGCTCGCCGCAGCGCGGCTCGTCCTGCACGCCCGCGCGGCGCGCGAGGGCGCGCAGGCGGGCCTCCAGCTCGTCAGGGTCGAAAGGCTTGGCGAGGTAGTCATCCGCCCCCGCGTTGAGCCCGGCCACGCGGTCGCCCACGGCGCCGCGCGCGGTAAGCACCAGCACGGGCAGCACCAGGCCGCGTGCGCGCATGCGCCGCAGCAGCTGCAGGCCGTCCATGCCGGGCAGCCCCAGATCAAGCACGACGAGCTCGAACAGCTCCTGCTCCAGCAGCCGCAGGGCCTCGGCGCCATGGGTGCAGTGGGTGACGTGAAAGCCCCTGCGCGTGAGCAGGCGCGCAAGCGCGCCACTCAGGTCGAAATCGTCCTCGACGACGAGCACCCTCATGCGCGCGCTCCTGGCCTAGGGTTACCCCGGTCGGTATTGAAAGGCAATTGAAAGTTCTCTGAAGGCGGGCTGAAAGGATAGCGCCGTTACGTGCCAATCGGCTTCCTATAGTCGGGCACCTCTGTCCGGATTGCCTGCAAGGAACGCCATGTCCACACCCTATTCCCCCTCTGTCTCCCTGCGCGGCGCCTTCGCCGCCGCCCTGCTGCTGGCCGCCGCGGGCGCCCAGGCCCAGGACGCCTGCCCGCACCGCGGCGACCTGGACACGCAGTTCTGCGACGCCAACCGCGACCTCGTGGCCGACACGCCCACCGACCCCAAGCGCCTGAAAGACCCGAGCACCTTGGTGTTCGCCTTCACGCCGGTGGAGGATCCCGCCATCTATGAAAAGCTGTTCCGCCCCTTCATGGGCTACCTGTCGCAGTGCGTGGACAAGAAGGTGGTGTTCTTCCCCGTGCAGTCCAACGCCGCACAGATCGAGGCCATGCGCTCGGGCCGCCTGCACATTGCCGCGTTCTCGCCCGGGCCTGTGAACTTCGCGGTGAACCTCTCGGGTGCCGTGCCATTCGCCATCCGCGGCAACGAGCAGGGCCCGGTGGGCATGTACCTGAAGATGATCGTGCGCAAGGACAGTCCCTTCCAGAAGCTGGAGGACCTCAAGGGCAAGCGCGTCGCGCATACGTCGCCCTCGTCCAACTCGGGCAACCTGGCCCCGCGCGCGCTGTTCCCCAAGATCGGGTTGACGCCCGACACCGACTACAAGGTGGTCTATTCGGGCAAGCACGACCAGTCCATCCTCGGCGTGAAGACGGGCGACTACGACGCCGCCCCCGTGGCCAGCGACGTACTGCAGCACATGACCGAGCGCGGCGTGGTCAAGGAAGGCGATTTCCGCGTGCTCTACACCAGCGAGATGTTCCCCACCGACGCCTACGCCTACGCCCACAACCTCGCGCCCGCGCTGCAGGCCAAGATCAAGCAGTGCTTCTTCGACTACAAGGTGCCGCCCGAAATGGCCAAGGGGCTGGGCGGCGACCGCTTCCTGCCCATCACCTACCAGAAGGACTGGGCGCTGGTGCGCACGGTGGCCGCCTCGGCTGGCGAGCTGTTCACGCGCGAGGCCTTCGACAAAGCCGCCGCGGGCAAGAAGTGAACGGCGCGCTGCACATCGAGCGGCTGGTCAAGGAATACAAGCCCGGCGCGCCGGTACTCAAGTCCATTGACCTTGCCATCAAGGGCACGGGACTCACCAGCATCATCGGCCCCTCGGGCACGGGCAAATCCACGCTGATCCGCTGTATCAACCGGCTGGTCGCGCCCACGTCGGGCCGCATCCTCCTGGACCTGCCGGGCGAGCGCGTGGACATGGCGCAACTGCAAGGCCGCGCGCTGCGCCGCGCGCGCCGGCATATCGGCATGGTGTTCCAGGAATACAACCTCGTGGAACGCCTGTCGGTCATGGAGAACGTGCTTACCGGCCGCCTGGGCTACCTCTCGGCCTGGCGCGCGTGGCGCCGCCAGTTCGACCCCGAGGACGTGGAGCGCGCCTACGCGCTGCTCGATACCGTGGGCCTGGCCGCGTTCGCGGGGCAGCGCGCCGATGCGCTCAGCGGCGGCCAGCGCCAGCGCGTGGGCATTGCGCGCGCGCTGATGCAGCAGCCCGCGGTGCTGCTGGCCGACGAGCCCACCTCCTCGCTCGACCCCAAGACCTCGGTGGAGATCATCCAGCTGCTGCGCGAACAGGGCGTGCAGCGCGGCATCCCGGTGGTGGTCAACATCCACGACGTGGAGCTGGCGCGCCGCTACTCCGACCGCATCGTCGGCATGACGGGCGGCCACGTGGTCTACGACGGCCCGCCAGGCGGCCTGACCGACGAGCATCTGCATACCATCTACGGCGGCAAGGCATGGCTGGAGTGAAGACCCTCACCAGGCCCTTCGGCTGGAGCACGGGCCACAAGCTGGCCCTGGCCGCCCTGCTGGCCTACTGCGCCTGGAGCCTGGCGGGCATGGGCGTGTCGGCCGAGCGCCTGGCCTCAGGCTGGGAGCAGGGTGCCAGGTTCATCGGCCGCATGTTCCCGCCCGAGCTCGGCAAGATGGACGAACTGTGGCAGGGCATCCGGGAAACGCTGCAGATTGCCGTGCTGGCCACGGCCCTCGGCCTGGCGCTGAGCCTGCCCGTGGGCCTGATGGCGGCAGCCAACCTCTCGCCCGCCCCGCTGCGCATGGCCGGGCGCACCCTGATCGCCGCGTGCCGCGCGCTGCACCCGGTCATCAGTGCCATCCTGTTCGTGAAGGCTGTCGGCTTCGGGCCGCTGGCGGGTATCCTGGCGCTGGTGGTGGCCACCGTGGGCTTCGTGGGCAAGCTGTTTGCCGACGCGATCGAGGAGATTTCGCCCAAGCCCATCGAGGCCATGCGGGCCACGGGCGCCTCGTTCGCCAACGTGGTGCTGTTCGGCGTGCTGCCGCAGGTGGCCTCGCGCTTCGTGGGCTTCTCCACCTACCAGCTCGACTCCAACCTGCGCAACTCCACCATGGTCGGCATCGTGGGCGCGGGCGGCATCGGCGGCGCGCTGTTCGCGGCCTTCCTGCGCTACGAGTACAGCTTCGTGTGCACCATCCTCGCCACGGTGATCGCCATCATCGTCGCGGGCGAACTGGTAGTGAACGCCGTGCGAAAGGCCCTCCATGTCTGAGCACGCAATGCAATGGCGGCGCCACAGCACGGGCCAGCGCCTGCTGCGCTACGCGCTGTGGCTGTTCACCGTGGCCGCCATCGTGCAGGCCGCGCGCACGGTGGAGGTGATCCCCGAGTTCCTCGCCGACGCGCCCGAGCAGATGGCCGACATGCTGCGGCGCATGTGGCCCGTGGACTGGGGCTACTACGCGGGCGGCGTGCACGCAGCGCTCCTGGAGACGCTGCACATGGCCACGCTGGGCACGCTGCTGTCGCTGGCCCTGGCGCTGCCGCTGGGCGTGATGGCAGCACCCAACGTCACACGCAGCCGGACGCTGAACTTCACCGCGCGCGTGCTGCTGGTGGCCAGCCGCTCGGTCAACTCGCTCGTGTGGGCGCTGCTGTTTGTGGCCATCTTCGGGCCGGGGCCACTCGCCGGCATGCTGGCGATTGCGCTGCGCTCGGTGGGCTTCGTGGGCAAGCTGGTGGGCGAGGCGCTGGAGCAGGCGCCGCGCGGCCCCATCGAGGCACTGCAGGCCGCGGGCGCCTCGCGCTTCGCGCAGCT
>JASLFM010000160.1 GCA_030150585.1 Acidovorax sp. | reverse complement strand
GCCCTGCTCGTGGGGCACGCGCGTGAAGGCGCGCAGGCCCTCGGGGCGTACGGTCAGCACGTCTTCGTGCATCAGGCCCGCGTCGAGCAATTCGCGGATCACATAGCCCGGGCCGCCCGCGGCCTGGAACTGGTTCACGTCGGCCGCACCGTTGGGGTACACGCGGGCGAGCAGCGGCACTGCAGCGGAGAGTTCGGCAAAGTCGTTCCAGTCGATCACGATGCCAGCCGCGCGCGCCACGGCCACCCAGTGGATCAGGTGGTTGGTCGAGCCCCCGGTGGCCAGCAGCGCCACCATGGCATTGACGATGGCGCGCTCATCCACCACTCGCCCGATCGGCGCGAAGCGCTGCGCTTGCGTGCAGGCGAGCACGGTGCGCGCGGCCTCCCGCGTGAGCTCGGCGCGCAGTTGCTGGCCGGGGTTCACGAAAGCCGTGCCCGGCACATGCAGGCCCATGGCTTCGAGCAGCATCTGGTTGCTGTTGGCCGTACCGTAGAAGGTGCAGGTGCCTTCGCCATGGTAGGCGGCCGACTCGGCTGCGAGCAGCTCGGCACGGCCCACCAGGCCCTGGGCCGCCTGCTCGCGCACCTTGGCCTTGTCGCTGTTGGACAGGCCCGAGGTCATGGGGCCGGCCGGCACGAACACCGTGGGCAAATGCCCGAACTGCAGCGCGCCGATGAGCAGGCCCGGCACGATCTTGTCGCACACGCCCAGCATGAGCGCAGCGTCGAACACATCGTGCGACAGCGCCACGGCCGTGGCCATGGCGATCACGTCGCGGCTAAAGAGCGACAGCTCCATGCCCGGCGTGCCTTGCGTCACGCCGTCGCACATGGCGGGCACGCCGCCCGCCACCTGGGCCGTGGCGCCGAGCTTGCGGGCCTCGTCCTTGATGAGTTCGGGGTACTGCGCCAGCGGCGCATGGGCCGAGAGCACGTCGTTGTAGGCATTGACGATGCCGATGTTGGACGCTCTCTCCGCCACGATGCGCAGCTTGTCGTTGCCTGGCAGGCCCGCGAAGGCATGGGCCACGTTGGCGCAGCCCAGGCGCTGGGCGCCGGGCGGGCGCCGTGCCTGGGTTTCGAGGCGCTGCAGGTACGCGCCGCGCGTGGGGGCGCTGCGCTCGCGGATGCGGCGGGTGACCGCTTCAACGGTGGCGTGGATGGTCATGCGGCGGGCCTGGGTCTTCCTTGGGTTGGATGGTTGGTAGAGCTTACTTGCCTCGGGCCTGGGCCACGGCAGCCTGGACGGCGTCCCAGGTGCCCTGCCCCACGCCCTTGGCGATACCGGCGTTCACGGCCACGAGCTTCTCGCGCATGCGGTTGGCTTCGGCGGCCGGCAGTTCGTTCACCTGCATGCCCTTGGCCTTGAGGTCGGCCAGGGCCTTGGCGGCTTCCTCGCGCGTGTCCTTGCGCTCGAATTCGCGGCTCTTCACGGCGGCATCCTGCAGCACTTTCTTCTCGGCAGGCGTGAGCGTGTCCCACCACTTCTTGCTCACGGTGACGATCCACGGGCTGTAGACGTGGTTCGTGATCGTGAGGTACTTCTGCACTTCGTAGAACTTGCTCGACACCACGGTGTTGAACGGGTTCTCCTGGCCGTCCACGGCCTTGGTTTCGAGCGCGGTGAACAGCTCCGAGAACGGCAGCGGAACGGCGTTGGCGCCGAGGGTCTTGAAGCTGTCGAGGAACACGTTGTTCTGCATCACGCGCAGCTTGATGTCGTTCATGTCCTCCAGCTTGGTGACGGGGCGCTTGTTGTTGGTGAGGTTGCGAAAGCCATTCTCCCAGTACACCAGGCCCACCAGGCCCTTGGGCTCCAGCGTGGCCTTGACCTTCTCGCCCACGGGGCCGTCGAGCACGGCGTCGGCCTCCTTCACATTATTGAAGAGGAAGGGCGTGTCCCAGATCGCCATCTCGGGCGAAATGCCCACGAGCGTGGCGGTGGAGCCCACCATCATCTCCTGCGCTCCGCCGATCAGCGCCTGCTGCATCTGCGTATCCGAGCCCAGCGAGGCATTGCCGATGGCGCGGATCTTCATCTTGCCGCCTGTGGCCTTTTCCACTTCCTTGGCAAAGAAGCGCACGGCACGGCCCTGATTGGACTCGTCTACCAAGCCGAAGCCGAAGCGCACGATGCGCGGCTTGAAGTCCTGTGCCTGCACGGCACCGGCAGCGGCCAGGGCGGCCAGCACGCCGGCCAGGATGAATTTGCGTCGCATAACGATATCTCCTTTGAAAAATTCAGTGCATCCAGCGCAGCGGCGCCGTAATGAGCGAAGGGAACAGCACGAAGAGCACGAGCAGCGTCACGTACACGGCCAGGAAGGGGTTCGTGCCCTTGATCACGGTCTCCATGCGCAGGCGGCCGACGCCGGCCACCACGTTCTGCACCGTGCCTACGGGCGGCGTGATCAGGCCCAGGCAGCCTACGTAAATAAACATGAAGCCAAAGTAGATGGGGTCGATGCCGGCCTTGACGGCCAGCGGCGCGCACACGGGGCCGAAGATCAGGATGGTCGGCGTGAGGTCCATGGCCGTGCCCACTACGAGCAGGAAGACCATCATCAGCGCCATGAACAGCACGGGATTGCCCAGCACGCCCGAGAACGTGTCGGCCAGCATGGCGGGCAGGTCGGCCAGCGTGATCATGTAGGCCGTCACCGTGGCGGCGCCGCACAGGAACATCACCACGGCCGTGGTCTTCGAGGCGCCGAGGAACACAGCGTAGAGCTTGGCCCAGCTCATCTCGCGGTAGATCACCATCGACACGAAGAGCGCGTAAACGGCTGCGACCACTGCGGCCTCGGTCGGCGTGAACACGCCGCCCTTCAAGCCCCCCAGGATGATGACCGGCATCATCATGGCCCAGAAGCTGTTTACCAGCGCCTTCATCCGCGCCCCCCAGGCCACGCGCTGGCCACTCGCGAGCTGGTACTTGCGCGCGATCCACCACCAGGCGAATACCAGGAAGAAGCCCATGATCAGGCCCGGCACCACGCCCGAGAGGAACAGCTTGCTGATCGACGTGTTGGTCGTCACGCCGTAGATCACGAACGGCATGGAGGGTGGAATGATCGGAGCGATGATGCCGCCCGAGGCGAGCAGGCCCGCGCTGTAGCTGTCAGGGTACTTCTGGTCACGCATCATGGGCAGCAGGATGGTGGCCAGCGCCGCTGTGTCGGCGATGGCCGAGCCGCTCATCGATGCGAGCAGCACCGCCGCGCCGATGGCCACGTAGCCCAGGCCGCCACGGATGTGTCCCACGAAGGCACCCGCCAGGTCGATGATGCGGCGCGACAAGCCGCCCGCGTTCATCAGCTCGCCCGCCAGGATGAAGAACGGCACTGCGAGCAGCGGAAAGTTGTCGAAGCCCGCCTGCAGGTTCTGCGCCAGCAACTGCGAGTCGAAGAAGTCGAGGTGCCACATCAGCGCCACGCCGGTCAGCACCAGCGCCTGCGCGATCGGCATGCCGATGACCATGCCACCGATCAGCACGGCCAGGAAGATGAACGTAACCACCATGGTCCGTGCCCCTTATTCGATGTCGAGCGCATCGCCGTGCGCTTCGGCGGGCGTGCCGCGCCGCATGTCGCGCACGGCCACCACGAGCATGCCTACGGCCAGCACCAGCGTGGCCGCCGCGCCCAGCGCCAGCGGGTAGCCCAGCACTGTGCTGTAGCTCGACAGGCCCGCCTGCACCTGGGCCCACGAGCCCCACAGCAGCAGCACCATGCACAGCACCACGAGCAACTGGGAGATCCAGAACAGCGCCTTGCGCGCCACGGGCCCCACGCGCGAGGTCACGAGGTCAAAGCCCAGGTGGCTGCCCTCGAAGGCCGCGACGATGGCGCCGATCGCGACCAGCCACACGAACAGCAGGCGCGAGATCTCCTCATACGAGACGATGCTGGTGTTGAACAAATAGCGCAGCACCACGTTGACGAATACGGCGATGACCATGCCCGCGAGCGCGAGCACCATGGTGAATTCGGCCAGCCGCTGCAGCCGGGGTTTGGCGGGAGAAGAAGGGTTGTTCATGCTGCACCTAGGGATGCGGGTGAGGTAACGGGAGAGGCGGGACGCGCCCATGCCACGATGGCGCTGACCAGTTCGGCCACGGGCCGGGTCGCGTCCAGCACCAGCACGCCGTGCTCGCCCAGCGGCGGCTCGAGCGTGGCGAATTGGTCGGCCACCAGGGCCGGCGAGAAGAAGTGGCCGGGACGGGCCTGCACGCGCGCCAGCGCATCCTCATAGCCGAGCTGCAGGAATACGAAGCCCAGTTCCGGCAGCGCATCGCGCAGGCGATCGCGGTATTTGCGGCGCAGGGCCGAGCAGGTCAGCACCGTGCCCTGCTCTGCCGTCGCAGCGCCCAGCAGGCCGGCCAGCCGGTCCAGCCATCCGCCGCGGTCGGCATCGGTCAAGGGGATGCCGGCGCGCATCTTGGCGATGCTCTCGGGGGCGTGGTAGGCATCGCCCTCGTGCAGCGCCCAGCCGAGCGCCTGGGCGCAGGCCTCGCCCACACTCGATTTACCACAGCCGGAGACGCCCATGACCACGATGGCCCAGGGGGAAGATGCGTTTGAGATAGCGCTATCCATAAGAGATATAAAAAAGCGAGGCCATTGCTTCCTCGCATGAAGCCTTCCGCACCGCTTACCCCAGGGTAACTAGCGATGCGCCACAGGCTTGGATAGCGCTATCATAACTCTCCGCATACCACTGCCCATCCGGACTAACCCTTGACCGATACCCCCCGCCGTACACGTCGCTCCAGCGGCCGGACCACCCTGGCCGACGTGGCCCGGGCTGCTGGCGTGAGCCCCATCACGGTGTCGCGCGCCCTGCGCGCAGAGCGCAGCGTCGATCCTGCACTGGTAGAGCGCGTGCGCGAGGCGGCCGATGCCCTGGGCTACGTGCCCGACCCTGCCGCGCGGGCCCTGGCCTCGCAGCGCAGTACCCAGGTGCTGGTGCTCGTGCCCATGCTGTCGAACACGCTCTTCGTGGATCTGCTCGAAGCCGTGCACCGCACGCTGTTCCCTGCCGGCTATCAGCCTCTCATCGGCGTGACCCACTACGACAGCGCCGAGGAGGAGCTGCTGCTGCGCACCTACCTGCCGCACCGTCCGGCAGGCCTGCTGGTGACCGGCTTTGACCGCAGCGAAACCGCGCGCCAGCTCATTGCGAAGAGCGGCGTGCCCGCGGTACACCTAATGGAAACCAGCGATGCACCCGGCGTGCACTGCGTGGGCTTTTCGCAGGTGGATGCGGGTGCGGCCATCACCAGGCACCTGCTGGAACGCGGCCGCAGGCGCATCGCATTCTGCGCTGTGCAGCTCGACCCGCGCACGCTGCAGCGTGCCGAAGGCTACCGCCGTGCGCTACGCGAGGCGGGCCTGTACGACCCGCAGCTCGAACTGCTGAGCCCGGAGAGTTCCTCCATCTCGCTGGGGGCCCGCCTGTTCGAAGAAATGGTGCAGCGCATGCCCGGCATCGACGCCATCTTCTTTTGCAACGACGACATTGCCCAGGGCGGGCTGCTGGCCGCAAACCGCCTGGGTGTTGCGGTTCCACAGCGCATCGCGGTCGCGGGCTTCAACGACCTGGCCGGCAGCGACCAGATGGTGCCGCCCCTGACCACCGTGCGCACGCCGCGCGGCGAGGTTGGGCGCGCCGGTGCCGCCATGCTGCTGGACCTGATGCGCGGCCAGAGCGTGCCCGCGCACTGCGTGCAGCTGGGCTACGAGCTTGTGGTGCGCGGCAGCACCTGAGAAGCTGTGCCCCGGGAAAAGAAAAAGCCCGGCACGCAGGCCGGGCTTGTCGCACGGAGCACAAGCCGCTCAGGGCGCCAGCGTCACTTCCACGCGGCGGGCTTCGGCATTGGTGCCGCTGGCCTGGGTCTGCTCGGGCTTCTTGAGCTCGATCATCTCCTCGGCCACGCCCAGGGCCTTGAGCGCGTCGCGCACGGCGATGGCGCGCTGCTTGGCCAGCTCTTCGTTCAGGGCCGCGTCACCCGTGGCGTCATGGAAGCCCGACACCACGGCCTTCTTGCCGCCGGAAACGCCCTTGACCACGTCGGCCAGGGCTTCATTGGCACCGGCCGCGATCTCGGCCTTGGCCGTGGCGAAGTAGAACTTGACCACGCCGCCTTCGACCACCACGGTGGCCTCTTCCGCCACCACGGCCATGGGCTGGACGGCCGCCACGGCGGCCTTGGCCGGAACATGGGCGATGCCTCGCTTGTAGACCACGACACCCACCACGGTGGACACCACGAGCGCAATCAGGGCGAACAGGAAGCCCAAGGCAAAGCGCTGTTGGCTGTCGTCGTCGGAACTGCTGAAAGACATCTTCGAAACTCCGTAAATAATTGGGGTGTTGGACAAAACCCGAGATTGTAGAGTCAAGCCATGACGATGCTCGCCGCTCCCCTGCGCGATCCGGCTCCGATGCTGGAGCGTGCCCTGGATGAATGGGGGGGCCAGCAGGACCTGTGGATCTTCGGCTACGGATCCCTGATCTGGCGGCCCGATTTCGATTTCGCCGAGCAGCGGCCCGCGCGCGTGCACGGCTGGCACCGCGCACTCAAGATGTGGAGCCGCATCAACCGTGGCACGCCCGAGCGCCCGGGCCTGGTGTTCGGCATGCTCTCCGGCGGCTGTTGCCGGGGCATGGTGTTCCGTGTGGAGCAGGAGCACGCGCGCCAGGTGCTCATCAACCTGTGGCAACGGGAGATGGCCATGGCGGTCTACGATCCGCGCTGGCTGTCGTGCCAGACCAGCGAGGGCCCGGTGCGCGCGCTGGCCTTCACGCTCTCGCGCAAGAGCCCGAGCCACACGGGCGAGCTTTCCGCGGCGGAGTACCAGCGCATCTTCGCGCAAGCGCGGGGCATCTACGGCTCCACGCACGACTATGCCCGGGCCACCTACGACGAGTTGCGGCGCATGGGCATCCACGACCGTGCGCTCGGCAGGCTATTGGCCTATGCGCCTGAGCAGGCAAATAATGCCGAGCCTACCTACTCCCAACCATCCACCGGAGACGTCTTGCCATGAATGCACGTTTTGCCCTCGCCTGCACCGCCGCCATCATCATGGCTGGCTGCGCTTCGACACCCTCAGGCCCCGTGGCCACCGCCAAGCTGGAGCCCACGCGCGGCAACACCGCCACGGGCACCCTGCGCTTCGTGCAGGCGGGCGACGTGGTGCGTGTGAGCGGCGAGATCCGCGGGCTCAAGCCTGGCGCAGAGATGGGCTTCCACATCCATGAAAAGGGCGACTGCTCCAGCGGCGACGGCATGAGCGCCGGGGGCCACTTCAACCCCGGAGGGCAGCAGCACGGCCACTTCGGCCACGGCGCGCACCATGCGGGCGACCTGCCGAGCCTGCGCGCGGATGCCAACGGCGTGGCCAGTGTGAATTTCGAGTCGCGCACCTTCAGCGTGGGCAGCGGCGCGGCCGATATCGTGGGCCGGGGCCTGATCGTGCACCGCGACCCCGACGACTACACCACCCAGCCCACAGGCAATTCGGGGCCGCGCCTGGCCTGCGCGGTGATCGCGCGCGGCTAGGGGCCCTCCGGCCCGCCTTTCAGGGCCGCGCGCGCAGTAGCGCGGCGGCCTGTTCCAGCGCCTGCATGGTGTCGATGTCGACCACCGTGCCCCGGTCCTCCACGGCCACGAGCTGCAGGCCGCCCGCGCGGGCCTGGCCCTGGACCACCGCAGCGGCGCCCTTCTCCCCGGTCAGCGCCCGCAGTTCCTCCCCGCACACCGCGGCAAACCCCACGGGGTGCCCACGCTGGCCCTGGTAGACGGGCACGGCCACAGTGCAGCAGCGCAGTGCCTCAGCCACGGCGCGCAGGGTTTCGGGCTGCACCAGGGGCAGATCGCCCGGCAGTACCAGCCAGCCCATGGCGCTCGGTGCGGCACGCACGGCCGCGGCGATCGAATCGCCCATGCCCGGGTGGCCCCGGTCCTCCAGGTGCCAGGGCAGGCCGCTGGCGCGCACGGCGTCCAGCGTGCGCTCCAGCACCGTGCGGCCGTCGAGCAGCGCCTGCAGTTTGTGCACCTGCCCGCCCGAGGCGCGAAAGCGCTCGCCCCGGCCCGAGGCCAGGACCAGCACGACGGGGTCATCCACCGCCATCAGGACAGCTTGAAAGGCAGCTCGCGCGGCGTCTTGCCCGTGAGCCGTGCCACGGCGTTGGCAAAAGCCGGGGCCAGCGGCGGAAGGCCCGGCTCGCCCATCCCCGTGGGCGGTTCAGCGCTGGGCACGATGTGCACGGCGATCTGCGGCATGTCGGTGATGCGCGGCACGGCGAAATCGCCGAAGTTGCTCTGCTCCACCATGCCGTCCTTGAAGGTGATGGCGGCGCCCGGCAGGCACATCGAGAGGCCCATCAGTGCCCCGCCCTGCACCTGGGCCTCGACGCTCCGGGGGTTGACGGCCAGGTTGCAGTGCACGCCCGCGGTCACGCCGTGCAGCTTGGGGGTACCGTCTTTCACCGAGGCCTCCACCACGTAAGCCACAACGGAGCTGAACGACTCGTGCACGGCCACGCCCCAGGCACGGCCCGGAGCGAGCTTTCTTTTGCCATAGCCCGAGCGCTCCACGGCCAGTTGCAGCGCAGCCTGGTGGCGCGGGTGCTTGCCGCCCATGAGGCGCAGGCGGTAGGCCACGGGGTCCTGTCCGGTGGCGCGGGCGATTTCGTCGACCAGCGTTTCCATGACGTAGGCGGTGTGGGTCGATCCCACGCTGCGCCACCAGAGCACGGGCACGTTGGCCTGCGGGTGGTGCACCGACAGGCGCATGGGCATGTCGTAGGGCTCTTTCATGCCCTCGATGGCCGTGGCATCCACGCCGTTCTTGACCATGAAGCCCTCGAAGGGCGAGCCCTTGGTGATGGACTGGCCCACAATGACGTGGTCCCACGCCAGGATGGTGCCCTTGTCGTCGAAACCGATCTCCGCACGGTGTACGTGCATGGGCCGGTAGTAGCCGCCCTTGATGTCGTCCTCGCGGCTCCAGAGCGTGCGCACTGGGGCGTCGATGCCCGCCGCGCGCACGGCCTTGGCCACGCCGCAGGCCTCCACCACGTAGTCGCTGGTGGGAATGGCCCGCCGGCCGAAGCCACCGCCAGCCATCTGGGTGTTCACCTTGATGTTCTGCGGCGGCAGGCCCAGGGTCTTGGCGGCGGCCATGGCGTCCAGGCCGGGCATTTGCGTACCCATCCAGAGTTCGGCCTTGTCCGCTTCGAGCTTCACCGTGCAGTTCAGCGGCTCCATGGGGGCATGGGCCAGGTAGGGAAAGACGAATTCGGCGCTGATCCTGCGCGGCGCACCCGCGAGGGGGGCCACGTCGGCCTGCATGGCCACCGTGCCGGGCTTGGCGGCCAGCTCGCGGTACTGGGCCAGCAAGCGGGCCGTGTCGGGCTTGTCCACGGCGCTGGTGTCCCACTCGAGCTTGAGCGCGTCGCGCCCCTGCTTGGCGGGCCAATAGCCATCGGCCACCACGGCCACGCCCTCGCCGCCCCGGTCGGTGGGCACGCGCAGCACGGCTTTGACCCCCTTGATGGCCTTCGCGGCGCTGTCGTCCACGGCCTTCACCCGCGCGCCGAACACGGGCGGGCGCGCTACCACGGCCGTGAGCATGCCGGGCAGGCGCACGTCGATGCCGTAGTCCTGCTTGCCGCTGGACTTGTCCTGGGCATCCAGCCGGCCCGTGGGCTTACCGATGATGCGGAACTGCCGGGGGTCCTTGAGCGCCACTTTCTCGGGCACGGGCAGCTTCATGGCCGCATCGGCCAGCTCGCCATAGCCGAGCTTCTTGCCGCCGGGGCCGACCACGAAGCCATTGCTGGTGCGCAAGGCCGATGCATCCACGCCCCATTGCGCGGCGGCGGCGGCCATCAGCATGGCGCGGGTGCGTGCGCCCAGCTCGCGGTACTGGGTGTACGAATTCTTGATGGAGCCCGAGCCACCCGTGATGTGCATGCCGAAGGCCGGGTCCACATAGGCCGGGCTGGCGTCCCCGTGCACGCTGCGCACTTTGGACCAGTCGGCGTCCAGCTCCTCCGCCAGGATCATGGGCAGGCCGGTCTGCACGCCCTGGCCGAAGTCCAGGCGGTTGATGGTGACCGTGACAGTACCGTCGCGGTCGATGCGCACGAAGGCCGATGGCTGCTCGAAGGGCTTCAAGCCGCTGTCGGCCCCTTGCCCCGCCGCCGTGGCCGCGAGCGGGAAGGCGCCCAGCGCGAAGCCCGAGGCGGCTGCCATCTTCAGGAAGGTGCGGCGCGGCAGGCCGTCTGCCGCTTGCGCTCCTGAATCCGTAGCTGTTTGCGCCTGCCCCATAAGGGCCAGAAGGTGTTTTGGCATGTGATCGAAGTGCATGGCGTTCTCCTTCAGGCCAGTGCGCGCGCGGCGTCGTGGATGGCGGCGCGGATGCGCGCGTAGGTGCCGCAGCGGCAGATGTTGCCCGCCATGGCCGCGTCGATTTCGGCGTCGGTGGGCTTCTTCTTGCCCTGCAACAGTGCGGTGGCGCTCATGATCTGGCCGCTCTGGCAGTAGCCGCACTGCGCCACGTCGTGCTTGACCCAGGCCGCGTGCACGGCCTTGCCCACCTTGTCGTTGGCCGCAACGGCTTCGATGGTGGTGATCTTCTGTCCTGTTGCCGCCGAGATGGGTGTGACGCACGAGCGGATGGGCGCGCCGTTCAGGTGCACGGTGCAAGCGCCGCAAAGCGCCTGGCCGCAACCGAACTTGGTGCCCGTCATGCCCAGCGTGTCGCGCAGGGCCCAGAGGATGGGAGTGGACTCGTCGGCGTCGACGACCGTGTCTTTGCCGTTGATGTTCAAAGTAGGCATCGTGGGGCTCCTAGGTGTTGAAAGGCCGCGCTCAAAAGAACAGCGCAAACAATTCGGATGCGGCCTTGGCTGCTGCGGCCGCCATGGGTTTAAAAGAATATTTATTCGATTAAATCAGGAATCGGCAGAGCGCGCCAGACTCAGGCCTTCAGCGCGTCCCAGCACAGGCCAAACGCCATCTGCTGCACGGCCTCGGTATCGGGCAGCACTTTGGAGCG